>NZ_JAUZUV010000003.1:0-281994 GCF_031844265.1 Acinetobacter sp. RG5
TAAACACCCCCGACCATAAGGCCGGGGGTGTTTTTTTTATGCGTGGGATTTTAGTCAAATAACAGTTGTTTATGTGCTATTTCGACTGAAACATCACATAAAAACAAAATTGAGAGGCGTATACTGAACCGGTCTATGGAGCGGATATGTCCTCAAATTCATCTTCAAGCCATATTGAATATGGCTCTTCTGCTTTTAAAGCAGTGCTTTTTTCCTTATTTCTTGCTGGCTTTGCCATTTTTTCATCACTGTATTGCGTACAGCCCATGATGCCGATTCTGGCTGATTATTTCCAGGTCAGCCCGACTCAAAGCAGTTTCCCTTTATCTTTTTCTACCATTGCCTTGGCAGTTGGTCTTATTTTTACTGGGCTGATCTCGGACCGATTTGGTCGTAAGCCGATTATGGTCTGGTCTCTATTTTCAGTCTCAGTATTATTACTATTAAGTGCAATATTGCCGATCTGGTCCGTGTTTCTGACCACACGAGTAATGATTGGATTGACAGTCAGTGGTGTCGCTGCGGTCGCGATGACTTATATCGGGGAAGAAATTGCAGAAAAAGATATCGGTTTTGCCATGGGCTTATATATTTCTGGCACAGCGATAGGTGGTATGGGAGGGCGTTTAATTGCCGGAGTTTTAGTTGATTTTATCTCTTGGCAATCTGCTACTTTGTTGATTGGTATTTTAAATCTCTGTATTGCAGGCTTATTTTATTACCTATTACCCGCTTCGCAACATTTTAAAGCCTATCCAATCAAGCTCAATCGTTTTAAAAACTCATTTAGACACAATCTGGCTGATCCGAAACTTCGGGTTTTATTCCTGCAAGGTTTTATCTTGATGGGCTGCTTTGTCTCGGTATTTAATTATCTGAGTTATCGCTTGATCCAAGCGCCATTTGAGTTATCTCATGTCTGGATTGGCGTGATTTCAATTACTTATTTGGCTGGTATTTATAGCTCCCCTCGAGCAGCACATTGGGGACGGCATTATGGCAAATTCAATATATTGGCAGCCATGATCCTGATGATGCTTGTGGGCTTGGCGCTGATGCTGATCAATCAGTTGGTTATTGTTTTTATCGGATTGCTGATTTTTACTTTTTCTTTTTTCGCTGCCCATTCGACTGCCAGTAGCTGGGTGTCGATCCAGTCCTTACAGTATCGGGCAGTCGGTTCGTCGCTGTATTTATTTTGCTATTACCTGGGTTCAAGTGTGTGGGGGAGCTCAAGCGGATTGGTGTGGGAGAACTATGGCTGGATAGGATTAACTGTGTTTATTGCCGCATTATTATTGACTGGTTTGTCATTTAGTTTAAAACTCCGTTCAAATTAGAGATTATTTCCAAGCTTTTCTCCTCATAAATAAAATAAATTTCTTTTTTGATATATTTAAACTTTAGATTCAAGTGATAAATAAAGCGTGATTCAGTTAGTCTCTGATTTTGTATAAATTATAATCAAGCAAGCTAGAGCTGATTCATGGTAAAATAATCGGCTTTCATCTTTGATCTTATTTTTAGATCTCCTACCATCTGCCAGCCGAGAATTGCTAGCCATGTCTACTGCTTATACCATGCAGACTGCGCCAAAAGCGTTGTTTGATTACGACAAATATTGGGCGTCTTGTTTTGACCCTGCGCCATTTTTGCCGATGTCACGCGAGGAAATGGATCAACTCGGCTGGGACAGCTGTGATTTTATTTTAGTTTGTGGCGATGCTTATATCGATCATCCATCTTTCTGTTCAGGCATTATTGGCCGTACCCTAGAAGCACAAGGCTTCCGTGTCGGCATTATTGCACAGCCAGACTGGACCAGCGTGGATGCGTTCCGCGTTCTGGGTAAACCGAATATTGCTTGGGGTGTAACAGCAGGGAATATGGATTCTATGATCAACCGTTATACGGCTGACCGTAAAATCCGTTCTGATGACGCCTATTCACCAGACAACCAGCCAAACAAACGTCCAGACCGTGCGGCAACCGTGTATTGTCAGCGTGTTCGTGAAGCTTATCCAGATGTACCGGTATTGCTCGGCGGTATTGAAGCATCGTTACGTCGTATTGCACACTATGATTACTGGTCAGACAAAGTCCGTCGTTCAGTCTTGATGGATTCGAAAGCCGATCTTTTGATGTACGGTAATGGTGAGCGTTCAATCACTGAAATTATGCATCGTCTGGCGCGTGGCGAGAAAATTCACGAGATTACTGATGTTCGCGGTACAGCGTTTATTGTGAATAAACACAACCGTGCCTCTAAAGCCAAATTTGTGGAAATTGCATCGAATGATGTGGATGCGATTGGCCGTGTTGATCCAATTATTAACCCTTATGTCATGACTGAAGATATCGAGGGTTGTGAGATTGAACAAGGGAAGGATTCTAGCCAGTACCAAGGTTTCCAAAAAGAACATGTAGCCAATCCGATTGTGCGAGCAGGGGATGACTTAGATCCTGATACGCAAATTGTGCAACTGCAACCGGCTTCTAAAGCGATTAAACATAAGTTGCCGCCGCGCGAATTGGCCGTAATTCGTTTGCCTGCTTTTGAAGAAGTTGCTGCAGATCCAGTGCTTTATGCACATGCCAACCGTATTCTGCATCTGGAAACCAATCCGGGGAATGCGCGTGCCATGGTGCAAAAGCATGGTGAACGTGATGTCTGGTTGAATGCACCGCCAATTCCGTTGACTACCGAAGAAATGGATTACGTGTTTGACCTGCCTTATGCACGTCTGCCGCACCCTGCTTATGGCAATGCACGTTTCCCGGCATTCGACATGATCAAGTTCTCTGTGAATATCATGCGTGGCTGTTTTGGTGGCTGTACCTTCTGTTCAATTACGGAACATGAAGGTCGTATTATTCAGAACCGTTCTGAAGAATCAATTCTGCGTGAAGTGGAAAAAATCCGTGATACGGCTCCAGGCTTTACTGGCATTATCTCGGACCTGGGTGGCCCAACAGCCAATATGTACCGTCTGGCATGTAAAGATCCTGAGATTGAAAAGAACTGTCGTAAACCGTCATGTGTATTCCCGGGCGTGTGCCAAAACCTGCATACCGACCATGCGCCATTGACGCAGTTATATCGTAAAGCACGTTCTTTACCAGGCATTAAAAAAATTCTGATTGGTTCAGGCCTACGTTATGACCTTGCGGTTTTAAACCCTGAATATGTCAAAGAACTTGTCACCCATCATGTCGGTGGTTACTTAAAAATTGCGCCTGAACATACCGAGAAAGGTCCACTCAATAAAATGATGAAGCCGGGTATTGGTACCTATGACCGCTTCAAGCAAATGTTTGATCGTTACAGTAAAGAAGCCGGTAAGGAACAATACTTGATTCCTTACTTCATCGCGGCGCATCCGGGCACCACCGATTACGACATGATGAATCTGGCGATTTGGTTGAAGAAGAATGGTTTTCGTGCCGATCAGGTACAGACCTTCTATCCATCACCGATGGCGACTGCAACTACTATGTATTACACGGGTAAAAACCCGCTGGCGAAAGTGGCGCGTTATACTGAAAATGTTGACATTGTGAAAGGTGAGAAGCGTCGTCGTTTGCACAAAGCTTTCTTGCGTTATCATGATTCAAACAACTGGCCTTTACTGCGTGAAGCCCTGAAAGAAATGGGTCGTCAGGATTTGATTGGTAACTCGAAACAGCATTTGATTCCGACTTATCAGCCTGTAGGCAGTGCAGACGGTCAGTATCAATCGGCGCGTAAGAAAAACTCGACGGTTGCCGGTGATTCGCAAAAACGTACTGGTGAGCAAGGGAATCGTAGCAAGGCTGCACAAGCTCAGTCTCGTCCTTCAAATACCAAGAAACGTCCTGAACGTGGGCAAATTCTGACCCAGCACACAGGTTTGCCGCCGCGTGAAACAGGCGATGCCAAAAAACCGTTTGGTGGGCCAAAGCCTAAAGCGAAGCCCAAATCACGTGCATAATTAAGTTAATAAAAAGACACTTCGGTGTCTTTTTTTAGCTCTTGGGTAAAGTAACGTAGCCTGAGCTTGTTCGTTGAAAGTGTAAAAGAATATATTATTTGCATTAAGTTCTTTAAAAAAGTGATATAAAAATAACACTTTGTCGGAATTGTCCTACAGTTGGGCAGATATGTATTGCGATCAATTCCATGGATGTTTTAGAGTGCATTATCAGTACTTTAAATCCACTTTCATTGGCATCCAGAGAGATGTCACTTTAGGTAACACAGAATCGAGTTTTGATACCAGTTGTATGGGTATTTAAACAGATTAGTTGTTAGCTCTATTTAAAATAAAGCGTGGGTTTATACTGCACAACAATAAAACAAAAATGATTATAAGAATGCAAGGATTTAGGCATGACCACCTATATTATGATTGGGAGTTTCCTGCTCTTCTGTGTCGTGCTCATGGCATGGAAAAAGCTCGGAAATAATTCCAAACCACAAGACAGCGCGTTAAAGCAGCGTGCTATTTTTAACCTGAATGAGCAATTGACCTTCACTCGCCTGAGAGAAGTATTACCTGAATACATTATTCTGGCACATGTTTCCTATGATGCCTTAATGACGACTAAATTTAACCGGACTCGACATAAGTACCGCAACCTGACTGCAGATTTTGTAATTCTGGACCAACAGCACCAGATTCTGGCCGTGGTGGGAGTGGATGATCCCTTAATCTTAAAGCGTCCCCAGCAGACGGGTTTTCAGGATGCATTACTAACCATGGCCGGTTATCGGGTGATTCGCTACGAGGATGTGCCGGAATATTATCAGTTGCGCCAGGACTTCTTGCAGGAGCAAGCGCAAATGCAGAAAATGCCCAAATATACAGTTAGCAATGATCTGAAAAAATATTATTTATATTCGGATTTAGAGCGCAGTAAAATTAAAGCAGTCGGTTAAAACAAAAAAGCATGCCAGAAGCATGCTTTTTTTTTATGAGTATCGATCTTGAAACATTATTCCGGTTTAACCGCCACGACGGTCAGCTCGACCAATACCCGTGGATCATAGAGTTTTGCTTCGACACAGGTACGAGGCAGGGCTTCGATATCAGCGACCCAGGCATCCCAGACTTCATTGAAGGCTGCATAATCCTTTTCAATATCTTTCAAATAGATAGTTACCGACATGATGTGACTTTTGTCTGTGCCGGCATCTGCCAGAAACTGGTCAATAATATCTAAAGTCTGTTGGGTTTGCCCTTTAATATCCAGTTCGACATCTGTGGCCAGCTGGCCGGCAAGATGCACCAGATTACCGGCAATAGCAATTTCCGAAAAGCGTTTCGAGACGTGTAAACGTTCAACTGTCATGTTGTTCATCCTGAGTTTTGGGCATCAGGGCTGCGACCAGTGCAGTCAGCAGACAACCCACCGCCAGATAGATGGCTACATAATGCCATGAACCATCCGCCCAAATCACCAGTGCCGCTGCAATAAATGGGGTAAAACCACCCCCAATGATGCTCGCCACCTGATAGCCAACTCCGGCACCGCTGTAGCGGTATTCTGTGCCAAACAGGGAGGTGAAAATCGGTTGATGGACACTGACCACCATATCGTGTGCGACGTTCGCCAGTAAAATTGCCCCCATGATAATCATCCAGGTGTTTTGTGCATCGAGCGCCATAAAGAATGGAAAGGCTGAAAGCGCACCAATCAAACCACCCCAGACACACATTTTCTGATGATTGAATTTATCCGCCAGCCAGGCAAAGAAGGGAATACTGAAACAGCTAATGGCCCCGACCATCAGGGTGATATTCAGAAAGAACTGTTTGTCCATGCCCAGGTTACTGGTGGAATAGTTCAGGGCAAAGTTGGTAACCAGATACATGGTCAGCAATTCAGTCAGACGTAAGGCAATGATATAAAAGAAAGCTTTTGGATGTTTGCTAATCGCTTGCAAGATCGGCAGCTTTTCTGGTTGATGATCAGCTTTCACCACCTTTTCTACAAATTCCTGAGATTCATCCTGATCACGGCGAATCCACATGGCAATGCCGATCAACACGATACTGGCTAAAAAGGGAATACGCCATGCCCAGTCCGCAAAAGCTTCTTCACCCAGTGTCGCAATAATAATGGAGACTGCACCGGTCGCCAGAACCAGACCGACGCCGTAACCGACCTGAACGCCACTGCTGTAAAAGGCCTTTTTTCCTTTTGGCGCATTTTCTACGGCCATGAGTGCTGCACCGCCCCATTCACCACCGACAGCAAAGCCTTGCAAGGCCCGAAAAAACACCAGCAGTACCGGTGCCCACCAGCCAATCGCTTCAAAATTTGGCAGCAAACCAATCCCGACCGTGGAAATTCCCATCAGGACTACCGTAAGTACCAGCATTTTCTTGCGGCCGAGCTTGTCACCAAAGTGACCAAATACCACACCACCTAATGGACGAAACAGGAAGCCGACCCCGAATGTGGCTAGTGCCGCCAGGGTGCCCATATTCTCGCCAATACTGGGGAAAAACTGATCTTTAAAAATTAAGGCTGCAACAATGCCGTAAAGGAGAAAATCATACCAATCGACAACAGCACCAACAAAACTAGATAACGCAGCTTTACGTGCGCGTTGTTCTTGAACAATAGAAGAATTTACAGAAGACATGCAGGAGGGGATTCCATGAGTTACATCAGAGTTGCCCTGTAATATTCGGATTTGATCGTCACGCTAATCACAGGACATCATGCTGAAAGTAAAGGTGATTTTCAGCATCTCGGCACATACATGGATAATGCATTGCGCAGATAGAGTACTCTAAAAAATCAAAATGTAAAAACAAAGTTGCCGTATTTTTAAACTGATGCCTAAAACATGATCAAAAAAGGTTTAGAGTAGCAATAACTGGGTTTCAGTTTCGGGGACGCTGAGCTGATACACGCCGACGCCGATCAGCCGAAATTGCATCTGCGGAGCAATATGCAGGTCGTCGAGCAGTAAGTCCAAGGCTTGGGCTAATTCCTGTGGGCTACGCAGCACCTGTTTAAAACTTTTACTGTGTTGCATCACCTGAAAGTTCTTGAGTTTTAATTTGACCGTAACGCCGCGAGCCGAAAGCTGTTTCTTTTGCAGGCTTTGCCATACTTGTCCAAGTAAAGGTTCCCAATAGGGGCGACATTGGTTTAGATGAAGGTCATCATCAAAAGTGGTTTCTTTGGAAATTTGCTGGCGCTCCCGTTCCACCTCAACCGGTCGTTCATCAATGCCTTGAGCATACAAAAATAGCCGCCGGCCATATTTGCCAAAATGCTGAATCAGCAAGGCTTCATCAATTTGCTGTAAATCGCCTAAAGTTTCTAGATTCAGGCTTTTCAGTTTTTCCTGAGTGACTTTTCCGACGCCGGGAATTTTTTTCAGTGGCAAATCCTGGATAAAACGCTGTACTTGTGACGGCTTAATCACACAGATGCCATTCGGTTTGTGCCAGTCCGAAGCAATTTTAGCGAGAAACTTGTTGGGCGCTACACCAGCAGAAGCAGTTAATCCGGTGGCTTGAAAAATATCCTCGCGAATTCGCATGGCGACTTCGGTAGCACTTGGGATTTGTTTTAAATTTTCTGTGACATCCAGAAAGGCTTCATCTAGAGACAGTGGTTCAATCAGGGAAGTATATTGTTGGAAGATCTGATGAATCTGTGCCGATACCTGCCGGTATTTGGCAAAATCTGGCTCAATCACGATAACTTGAGGACACAGTTTGCGCGCCTGCCCCATGGACATGGCAGAACGCAGGCCATAAACCCGTGCCGGATAGGAGGCAGCCGCGACCACCGCCCGAGGATGATGCGAGGCTATCACCACAGGTAAGTCTTTCAGTTCTGGACGTTCACGCAGCTCAACCGAGGCATAAAACGCATCCATATCGAGATGAATAATTTTGCGCATGTTCGCTATCTTAAGGGGCTTTAATCGGATTGGGAAGCGAAGGCTGAGTTGAGTAAATAGGGTTGCGGTCCGCTGAGCAGAATGACTTTTGTCCCTTGTGTCTCGGCAGCCTGAATCAGAAGTTGCAAACTTTTTGGAGTGTCATCGGCAAGACGGGGTAAAAATTGCAGCGGCTGGTTTAACGGCTGAAAAAAATCATCCCAATGCACCGGAATCACCACTTTGAGCTTGAGGAGGTTCAGGGTTTAAGCCAGATATTGCTGCTGATAGGCATCGGATTGTCTGGAAAGCTGGGCAATGCCTAAAAACAGGGTGTCGACTTTCAGATGCTGCAATTGCTCTGGAATAAATCCGGTACTGGCCTTGACCAGAATTTTATGTCCTGCATGCTCAATCAGGTAGTCGAAACTGCCACCTTCCTTAAATTCGGAAAATTTAGCCGGAAGAGTTAAAGGCCGCAGCAGCTCTTCGCCTAAATCATCATTTATCGCTGTGGGCGGGGTATGTTGTGAGGGAATTGCCGTGGTCTGGAAATGTCCCCATTGCTGTACTTGCCCAGGCTTAATCGGCTGTAATTGCTGTGGAGTAACTTTGGGATTTGCCCGGGCGATATTCAGGGTGCTCGGCGAACCGACCACAGCAGTTTCGGGAAGCATCTCTAGTAAAGCCGGGACATCCAGAACATGATCATAATGAGAATGACTGACCAGAATGGCTTGGGTTCGGCTCAATTCATGGCATTGTACCAGTTGTTCTAAGAGCAGCTTATCACTTTGAATAGGTCGAGTAATTACTTGCCGCAAAGATGGCCGGCTAAAGAAACCATCGATCAGGATCTGATCGTGGCCATCATCGAGTAACAGGGTGGACACACCAAAAAATTTGACTGTAAGCCCGTGAACGGATATACCGGTTTGCGGCTGCCACGCTTTAAAGTCACTAACCTTGCCCGAAGCTTGCAACAGATAAGCCAGCATACCCGCGATGAGTAGGAGTAGAATCACCAGACCGAGTAAAATGCCTTTTATCCATTTCAATCTTTTTATTTCCTTGTTGTTTTTATAAAGAACTTGTTTTCAGGCGATTAGCTTTATTTCGCTTTATTCTCAGATGAAGGTACTACAATTGCATTCTTTTTGAGAAAATCCAGCCATTGCTGTTCTGAGCCATAAAAAACATTCAGGTCTACCGGTGTGGTAATACCGGGAATTTTCCCCTGACTGGTATGTTGCCAAAACGTCCATTTAGGCTGATCTTTTAAATCAGGCAGACCTTTGTATTCACGTACCCAGAGTGGTACGTTAGGAAAGTGTCCTGCCAGTACAATATTATAAAAAGCTTTAGAAATATAGAAAATCGGCTGCTTGCCATAATGCTTTTTCAGGGCATCGTGCATCACCTGAATTTCGTTTAAAAGCTGCTCTTTAGAATAGGTATTGATGCATTTGCTGTCATATTCCAGATCAATTACTGGCGGTAAGGCATCCGGTTTATTGGGTACGGAGTCAATAAAATTCTGGGCTTGAATGCTGCCATCGCGGCAGAGCCGGTAAAAATGATAGGCACCGACCAAAAAGCCGCGTTCACGTGCTTTCAACCAATTTTCCTGAAAACGGGTATCTTTAAAGTCGCCGCCTTCAGTGGCTTTCAGATAAACAAAACGGTATTTTTCAGGCGAAATCTGCTGCCACTGAATCTCTTTTTGATGATGCGATACATCAAAACCCTGAATAGGATAATCGGCTGCATGGGCAGACGGTGCTTTCATCAGGCACAGATAAACCATGGCGATCGTAATCACAGTGATCAGTATGCCCAGCCCAATCAAGAGCGATTTATGAACTCTGTTCGGAGCCTGATTTTTTTGCATTTTCAGTCCTTGCCTATATGTGATTTAGCCTAAAACTTACAATCAGCCCAAAGTGAATATAGCGCATCAAACCGGGGTATTTTTAGGAATATGCCAGAAAATATAGGCCGCAATAATATTGATGCAGCCTAAACAGATCAGTGACACATGAAAAGCAGCCACCAGATTGTCGGCGCCGTAATAGGCACTCAGCATGTTCACCAGTGTTCCTGCCAGTGCCACCCCGATACTCATCGACAGCATCATGATCATCGACAGGAAACTGTTGCCGCTACTGGCATCCTGCTGGCTTAAGTCCTTTAAGGTCAGGGTATTCATCGACACGAATTGCAGTGAATTTAAAATGCCGAAGATAAAGAAATGAATCGCACGGAGCCAGATAGGGGTTTCCGCTGTGGTTAGGGCAAAACTGGCAATACACAGACCCACCAGCAAAGTATTGACCAGCAAGACACGGCGATAGCCAAAACGCTGAATGATGTTGCGGATAATCGGTTTGGAGGCCAGCGAACCGAGCACAGTCGGAATCATCAATAAACCGGTAATAAAAGGTTCAAAACCGAATGCGACTTGCAACATCAGAGGCAATAAAAACGGAATCGAGTTGCCGCCGAGACGGGCAAAGAAATTACCCAAAATGCCAATCGCATAAATTTTATTTTTAAACAGCTGGCTGCGAAACAGCGCGTTGCTATGCGTATGTGAATGATAGGCATAAATCAGGGTGGCCAATAAACCGGCCAGAATCAGGCTGAGGCTCCACCACAGCGAGTTGTGTGGACTGGCAAAATTTTCAATTCCGAGACAGAGGCCCACCATGGCCACGACCAGCAAGATAAAGCCCCAATAATCAAAATGGGCGACTGTAGGTTCAAGTACATTCGGCATGGCCTTAAAGGTAATCAGTGCGCCCAGCAAGCCAATCGGCAGATTGATCAGGAAAATCCAGTGCCAGGACAGATATTCGACCATCCAGCCACCTAGGGTCGGGCCAATCAACGGACCAATCAGACCGGCCAGACTCATCAGACTCATGGCGGCCAGAAATTGGGTACGGGGAATGATCTTCAGCATCGCCAAACGGCCGACCGGTAGCAATAATGCACCACCGATCCCTTGAAAGATCCGGTACACCAATAATTCATTCAGGCTACTTGACCAGGCACAGCCCAAAGAGGCCAAAGAGAAAATAATAATCGCAGCAAAATAGGTATTTCTGACCCCGAACCGGTCTGCCAGCCAGCCACTTAAGGGAATGCAGGCCGCCACAGACAGCACATAAGCCACGACCACACTGTGCATGCGTAGCGGATCTTCCTGCAAATTTTGGGCAATTGCAGGTAAGGCGGTATTAATAATGGTGGTATCCAGCCCCTGCATGAAAAAGCCAATCGAGACCAACAAGACCAACAATCTAAACTCGGGATCTAAGGCTTGATGCGTAGGCGTGGCATTCATAATTCTGGAAAACTGAAAATTTTTAATAGTTTAAAGGAATCAGCCGAGTCTGTCGTATATAAAGCGTTTCAACTTTTATAGCAGTGTTGTGTCAAGGAACTGCAACCGATCTGTCATGGCACTGCAATGCTCTGGTTATAAATTGGTCACGAATTCTTCATGATAGATCAACAAAAAAATGAAATTAAAATTAAAGTCTTTGATAGTGGCCATGCTGGCTGTGGGGATGGTGGCATGTGGAAGTGAGAATGAAAATGAAACACCGGTTCCAATCGTCGAGGCTACACCGAACTCGATCGAGTTAAGCAAATTAGCTGCTTATGAATCGGGTATGTTTGCGCAAAGTGCAGCAGAAATTCCGGCCTTTGATGCCGAGAGTCAACGCCTATTCGTGGTCAATGCCAAAGAAGGCGTATTGGATGTACTGGATTTAAGTCAACCTGATCAGCCGAAAAAAATAACATCTATCACGGTCGATGACATTGCGCCAGAGGCTGAGGTCAACAGTGTCGCGGTACATAATGGCATTGTCGCCATTGCGATTCAGGCTGCTGTGAAAACCGATCCTGGCTATGTGGCCTTATATCAGGCCAAAGACCTGAGTAAGCTGGCCCACGTACAGGTGGGTGCCTTGCCGGACATGTTGACTTTCACACCGGATGGTCAAAGCTTGCTGGTGGCCAATGAAGGCGAGCCTTCTGATGATTATCAGGTCGATCCAGAAGGTTCAGTGTCTGTCATTAGTCTGGCCAATTTAAAAGCCCCGATCGTTCGTACAGCAGACTTTAAGGCCTTTAATGGATGGGAAGCAGCATTGCGTGAACAGGGCATCCGCATTTTCGGACCAAAGGCCAGCACAGCTCAGGATTTTGAACCTGAGTACATCACTGTTTCAAAAGATGGAAAAACTGCTTGGGTTGCCTTACAGGAAAACAATGCCTTGGCCAAAATTGATGTGGCTTCTGCCAAGGTGCTCGCTGTTTATCCATTTGGCTTTAAAGATCATGGCATGAAGGGTCATGGTATGGATGTCAGCGATGCGGATGGTGTCGAGGGTAAAGGCAAAATCGATATTCAAACTTGGGCCAATGTCCGTGGCTTATATATGCCAGATGCGATTGCAAGTTTCGAGGTCGCGGGTAAAACCTATATTGTGTCTGCCAATGAAGGCGATGCCCGTGCCTGGGGTGAAAACAATCCTGCATATTTCAATAACGATACCAGCCAAGGCTTTGTAGAAGAATGGCGGGTGAAACACTTGGTGCATGCTAAAGGCTTTGACCGCCGTCTGGGTGATGATTTACCAGCTCATCTTCGGGTATTGGCCAAAGGTGCAGAACTCAATCCAACTAACTTTGCCTACTGCGGTGCTATTGTAGGGGATGCCAAAGACTGCCGTGAAGATCATCTGTTGGGCCGTTTAAATATTACGTGGACCGAAGGCTATCAAAAAAATGCCGATGGTACAGCCAAACTGAATGAACGGGGCAATCTGGTCTATGATCATTTATATAGCTTTGGTACACGCTCGGTCAGTATCTGGGTGGAAAATGATCAGCAGACCGGTTTAGAACTGGTATGGGATTCGGGCGATCAGTTTGAGCAGTATATTGCCAAACATCATCCTGAGATTTTCAACTTTAATCATGAAGAAGCCGGACTGGATAATCGCAGTGACAATAAAGGGCCGGAACCTGAAGGGGTGGCCTTGGGGCAGATTGGTCAAAAAACCTTTGCCTTTATTGGGCTGGAGCGTGTCGGTGGCATCATGGTCTATGATGTGTCTACACCTGCATCACCAATCTTCGTGCAATATATTAATTCACGTGATTTTAAAGCAACCACAGCGCAGATTGAAATGGGACAAGCCGGTGATTTAGGACCGGAAGGTTTGGTATTTATCCCCGCCAAAGACTCCCCGAATAAGAAACCACTCTTGGTGGTCGGCCATGAAGTCAGTGGCAGCACCACGATTTATCAATTAAATCTCAAGTAACCAAAAGCTTTTAGACTCAGGGCACTTCGGTGCTCTTTTTTGTAAGGTGACCGCATATATGACATTTTTGTCATTAAAATGAAATAAAACCGTCATAATCTTGGGCCAACTTTTCAGCAATGCTGAAATCTCCTCGCGTATAGGTTTGTTTTTATGACAATCGAGATTTTGATGGTGATCGGCTTTTGTTTAGCCGCTTACTCTATTGTCGGAAATGATGTACCTCAAACCCTAGGGACATTTATTTCTTCGAATTCACATCGCCCATGGTGGGTGTTGTGGATTTATATCAGCTCAATTTTAATTGTCGTATTGGTCTATGGTTGGTATGCATCTGGGGTGGGTGATGCCTCATACGGTCGTTTAGAAACGATTCCTTTCCCTGAAGGTGGTATTACCTGGCTGTATATTGTGCCGCCAATTCTCCTGTTACTACTAACCAGATACGGGATTCCAGTCAGTACCACCTTCCTGGTGCTTACGATTTTCTCTCCTGCCAGCTTAGGCTCGATGATGGTCAAATCGATGATGGGCTACGCCGTGGCCTTTATTGTGGCGATTGTCATCTATCGTTTTGTGGTCAAGCAGCTGGCACGCCATTTTGCCAAGACACGTCATCAGGAACACTCCAAGGTCTGGATGGGCTTGCAATGGGTCTCTACCGGTTTCCTGTGGAGCCAATGGCTGATTCAGGATCTGGCTAACATCTTCGTGTATGTGCCACGTCAGGTGCCGTTTGAATTCCTGATGTTTGCGATTACGGTATTCGTAGTCTTGCTGGGTGTGATTCTGTATCAACGTGGCGGGGCTATCCAAAACATTGTCGACACCAAAACCGGTGTGACCGACATTCGTGCTGCAACGATTATCGACTTCATGTATGCCATTATCCTGTTAGTTTTTAAAGAGTGGAGCAACATTCCAATGAGTACCACCTGGGTATTCCTGGGATTACTCGCAGGTCGTGAATTTGCCATGTCGATGATTCTGGATGAAGTCAACAAACATCGTACTTCACGTAATGTCAGTGCAGATGCCATGAAACTGATGTTCGGTCTGGCCATGTCGGTCATTCTGGCAACAACTTTGCCGATGTTTTATGACTTTGTGACGAATTATGGTCAATAAGTCCTGATATTAAAAATCCAATAAAAAAGCGAGCCAGGTGCTCGCTTTTTTCTTAATTGGAACGGTTTAAACCACAAATCTTTGCGGATGGCCTAAATTGGTTAAAGTTGTATAAATTTCTTCTTCGTGTTCGCAAATGATCAGTTTGGCGCGATGCTGTGGCGGTAAAAAACCATCTTCGACCGCACGGTCCAGCTGTGCAATCAAGGCATCATAGAAACCATTCACGTTATACAGCATCATCGGTTTCTGGTGCTGGTTCAGCTGCCCCCAGGTGGCAATTTCCAGAATTTCCTCAAACGTGCCCAGTCCACCCGGTAGTGCTACAAAGGCACAGGCCCGCTCAGCCATCATAGCCTTGCGTTGATGCATGCTGGTCACCACATGTAATTCAGTGAGCTGGTTATGGGCAATTTCATAATCCAGCATAAATTCGGGAATCACCCCAACGGCTTCACCGCCGTGCTGGATCATGGCATCCGCGACCTGTCCCATCAGGCCGATACTGGCGCCACCATAGACCAGTCCGAAACCATGTTCTGCCAGTCCTTGCGAGAGATGAATGGCTTTTTCTAAATAAACCGGTTTGTTGCCTGCACGTGAACCACAATAGAGTGCCACTAGAGGGCGAGTTGTTTTTGGGGAGTTGTCTTTAAAATAATCTGTCATTTGAATTACGCTTTGCATTTATTTTCTTCACCTTATCATTTTTCTTTCTTGTGACTCTAGCTTAATTAATAAATATGACAATTCTGTGAGCAGCTGCATTTTCACTGCATTACAGCCAGGCAAAATTCATCGATAAACAGCCATGAAAAAGGGTGAATTTCGATTTGATCTTGCTATACTAAAAATTGGTTTCACAACAATAGAACGAAAATGGGTAGTGGTAGTTGGCCGTGTAACTCTATAAATCGCCGTCAAGTAATTGGTATTGTTCAATATCAAAAATATTATGCTGTTTCATTACAGTCTCGGTTCATTCAATGCTGCAGTCCTGAGTTTCAGGAGCCAAGCGTATGATCTTTGAATGGATGTCGGATCCTTCAGCCTGGGTCGGTTTACTCACATTAATTGTTCTTGAGATTGTACTCGGGATCGACAATCTGGTTTTTATTGCCATTTTGGCGGAGAAACTGCCACCAGAACAGCGTAATACGGCGCGGATTGTCGGCTTAATGCTGGCCCTGCTGATGCGTTTGATCTTACTGGCCTCGATTGCCTGGGTAGTGACCCTCACTGATCCACTATTCCACATCTTTGATCATGCTTTCTCAGGTCGAGATCTGATTCTATTGTTTGGTGGGGTGTTCCTGCTGTTTAAAGGCACCATGGAACTGCATGAGCGTCTGGAAGCCAAACCGGTCATCAAAGAAGAAAATCCGGTCCATGCAGTATTCTGGATGGTGATTGTCCAGATCGTGGTGCTGGATGCCGTTTTCTCATTGGACAGTGTGATTACTGCGGTTGGCATGGTTAAAGACCTGTCAGTCATGATGATTGCCGTGATTATTGCCATCGGGATTATGCTCTGGGCATCCAAAGCCCTGATGGATTTCGTCAACAGGCATCCGACCGTAGTGATTCTGTGTCTGGGCTTCCTGATGATGATCGGTTTCTCGCTGGTGGTCGAAGGCTTCGGTTTCCATATTCCGAAAGGCTATCTGTATGCTGCGATTGGTTTCTCGGTGATTGTCGAATTTATTAACCAGACCATGAAACGCAATCAGGAAAAAATGGTGACTACTACGGATATGCGCTACCGTACTGCTTCAGCAGTGATGCGGATGCTGGGTGGTAAACCTGCTCAGGACAATGATTCTTCTGAACCGGAAGATGTTCTGGCAACCCGTGCCTTTGCCGATGAAGTCTTTAATGATGACAATGGCATCTATCATAGTGTCATGGTACAGGGCGTACTGGGTCTGTCTGAACGTCCGGTCAAATCAGTGATGACACCGCGTCCTGAGCTAGAATGGATTGATCTGGACAATGATGCTGACAGTATCAAAGAACAGTTATTGCAGATGAGTCATTCACGTCTGATCGTTGCACGTGGTGAACTGGACAATATTGCCGGGGTGGTACTGACCCATAAAGTCCTGAATGAATACATTGAAACCGGGGTGCTGGATTTTGAAAAGCACTTACGTGAACCGGTGATCGTGCATGAAAATGCCCAGGTACTGATGGTGATGGAGCAATTGCGTCAGGCTCCATTGCAAATGGCGATTGTCCTGAATGAATATGGTTCGATTGAAGGGATTGTCACGCCAATTGATATCCTTGAAGCAATTGCCGGTGAATTTCCGGATGAAGATGAGCTGCAAGCTGCCGCAGAAAGCCTGGAAGATGGCAGCCTGATTCTGGATGGTTCCACTGATATTCGTCATGTTTCGTTGCTGCTGGATCGTGATCTGGTCAATGAAACCGAAGAATATTCAACCTTGTCTGGCTATGTGTTATTCCATATGGCACGTTTACCGCATAGCGGTGAAAAGTTTGAAGCAGACGGGCATATCTTTGAGGTCGTCACCATGGACGGTCATAAGATCGACAAAGTGCATATCATTCCGCAGCTTCCTGCACAGGACTAGACTCTAGTCATGTTTGGTCTTTAAAGTTTGCTAAAATAGCCCGCATTGTCGGGCTATTTTTATGGAACTAAAATGTCAGAAGCATGTCCATGTGGACAAGGCGAATATCACAGCTGTTGTCAGCCGCTGCATGCAGGAAAACAGATCGCAGAGACTGCACAGCAACTCATGCGTTCCCGTTACAGTGCCTTCGCCAAGCATGAAATCGATTATATCAAAACCACGACTGCGCTGGGTCAGCAACAGGCGCTGGACCTGCAAGCGATTAGTGATTGGAGTAAAGCCAATCAGTGGTTAAAAGTTGAAATTGTTCAAGCCAATGAAAAAATAGATAAAAATCATGCCTTAGTCGAGTTTAAGGCACATTATCATGATGGCAAGCAGGCACAGGTGCATCATGAAGCTTCGCATTTTGTGAAGTTTGAAGGTCGCTGGTATTTCCTGGATCCGACTACAGACCAGAGCATCACCATGAAACAGGCCTGTATTTGTGGCTCGGGGAAAAAATTTAAGCAATGTTGTGCCGGATTCTTATAACTTTCACACAGATTTAGCTTAGAATAGCCGCCATCTCAAAGCCTCAGGTGGAAGCAGGGCGATGTTACTGACCGTCATCTATATTATTGCAATTACCGCTGAAGCCATGACCGGTGCACTGTCCGCTGGCCGGCGCAGCATGGACTGGTTTGGCGTGATGATTATTGCCTGTGTTACTGCACTGGGTGGTGGTTCGGTCCGCGATGTTCTGCTTGGACATTATCCCTTGACCTGGGTCAAACATCCCGAATATCTGGTGCTGACCTGTTGCGCAGCCTTCGTCACTATCCTGATTGCCAAATGGATGCGACAGTTACGTAATGTCTTCCTGGTGCTGGATGCCTTGGGCCTCATTGGCTTTACCATTATTGGCTGCCAGATTGCCCTGGAAATGGGACATGGTTTTGTGGTCAGCGCCGTCGCGGGTGTTTTGACCGGAGTGTCTGGCGGGATTTTGCGTGACATTTTATGTAATGACGTGCCGCTGGTGTTCCGCCGTGAACTGTATGCCAGTATTGCCTTTGTTTCAGTGATCTTTTACTGGCTCTGTAGCCACTACGGCTTGTCGCAGGATCTGACGATTATTTCTACCCTGATTTTTGGTTTTAGCTTACGTCTGATCGCCATCTATTTTGGTCTGGAAATGCCAAAATTCATTTATAAAGAAGATGATGAACACTCGGCATCCTCCAAAGACGAATCCTGAGGGTTAATCTTGTTGCATGCGGTAATAAAAATAACCGTATTTGGCACAATTCGTAGTATAAAAAATATAAAGTAGCCCACCTGTTGAGAAAGCAGCATCTCCCGTTCCACCTGATCAGAGATTTTTGTTATGGATTTAGTTTCTCGCATACAACGCTTACCGATTGGTAAGTTTCACTATACCTTGCTGGTGGTGATTGGGCTGGGCTGGATGTTTGATGCCATGGATACCGGATTGATTTCCTTTATCCTGGCAAAAATGGCTGAAGACTGGCAGATGACTGCCGATCAGAAAAGCTGGGTGGTATCCATCGGTTTTGTTGGCATGGCGATCGGGGCGATTTGTTCAGGTGGTCTGGCAGACCGTTTTGGCCGTAAAACTGTCTTTGCTGCGACCCTGGTCATTTATAGCCTGGCCACTGCAGCTTGTGCTTTTGCACCGAATCTGACCTGGCTGCTGGTATTCCGTTTTATCGTTGGTTTAGGCTTGGGTGGTCAGTTACCCGTGGCCGTAACGCTGGTCAGTGAATATATTCCTGCACATGTGCGTGGCCGTTTTATTGTCTTGCTGGAAAGCTTCTGGGGGCTGGGCTGGTTAGTTGCAGCTTTAGTATCGCGCTTTGTCATTCCTGATTTTGGCTGGCAAACCGCTTTCATGATCGGTGGTCTGCCTGCACTGTATGCCATCGTGATCTGGAAAATGGTGCCGGAATCTATTCCTTTCCTGATTAACCGTGGTCGTATAGAGGAAGCTTCGGCACTGGTCAAAAAGATTGAGCGTCAATGTGGCGTTCAAGTCTATGAAATTTTTGAAGTGAAACCAGTCGCAGAGAAGCAGCATATTTCATTTTCCCAGCTATGGTCGGGTATCTTTGCGCGCCGTACGCTCATGCTCTGGCTGATCTGGTTCGGTATTATTTTCTCTTATTATGGCATTTTTACCTGGTTGCCAAGCTTACTGGTCAAAGAAGGCTATAGCATCGTACAGTCATTTGAATATGTGCTGATTATGATTCTGGCGCAGTTGCCCGGTTATCTGGTGGCGGCATGGCTGGTTGAAAAACTCGGTCGTAAGCCGACTCTGGCCGGTTTTATTGGCATGTGCGCGATCTCGGCCTATTTCTTTGGCCAGTCGGGTAGTGTTACTGAAATCGTGATTTGGGGCTGTCTGATGTCCTTCTTTAATCTGGGCGCCTGGGGCGTACTCTATACTTATACGCCGGAACAATATCCGACCAATATCCGTGCCTTTGGTTCAGGCTGGGCCGGGGCTGTTGGCCGGATTGGCGGTATCGCGGCACCTTTTGCTGTAACCCATCTGATGGGTATGCCGAATGGCTTTAGCTATGTCTTTACCATGTTTACGGCAGTTCTGGTCGCTGTCGCGATTGTGATTCTGGTCTTGGGTGAAGAAACCAAAGGCAAGACCCTCGAATCGATGGGCTTATAAAGGGAATGATTTTTTAGTTGCTTAGGGCCTATAAAGTGGATATTTTTAGGCCATAAGACACAAATTGTCGCGCTGAACGATTTGATGCCCTTGTTTCATCTACAGCCACGACTTAGCATAAGAAACATTGATACAAAAACGAATTATTTAGGACTATAGGTTGTTATGACAAGCCTTGCGCATCATGCGACAGAAAACCGCTCCGTAGCAGAATTTACCGAACAAGCTTATCTGAATTACGCCATGTACGTGATTATGGATCGGGCACTCCCTCATATTAGCGATGGCCTGAAACCGGTACAGCGCCGGATTGTCTATGCCATGAGTGAGCTGGGCCTGAAATGGACCAGCAAACCGAAGAAATCGGCACGTACTGTTGGTGACGTATTGGGTAAATACCATCCGCATGGTGACTCGGCCTGTTATGAAGCCATGGTGCTGATGGCACAGCCCTTTAGTTATCGTTACCCGTTTATTGAGGGACAGGGCAACTGGGGTTCACCCGATGATCCAAAGTCTTTCGCAGCGATGCGTTATACCGAAGCCAAGCTTTCCCAGTACAGTGAACTATTACTGTCTGAGCTGGGTCAGGGCACCTGTGAATGGCAGGACAACTTTGATGGTTCGATGAAAGAACCGGTGAATTTGCCAGCCCGTGTACCGAACATCTTGCTGAATGGCACCACTGGTATTGCTGTCGGTATGGCCACAGACATTCCACCGCATAACCTGCGTGAAGTGGTCAAAGGGACGATTGCGCTAATTCGTAATCCGAACCTGACCGATGAAAAAATCGCAGAATATATTCCTGCGCCAGACTTGCCGACCAAAGCCGAAATTATCACCCCGCCTGCTGAGCTGTTAAAAATTCAGACCACAGGTCGTGGCAGTTATCGCATGCGTGCGGTCTATAGCGTCGATAAAAACGAAATTATTATCACGGAACTACCGTATCAGGTGTCAGGTTCCAAAATCATCACTCAGATTGCCGATCAGATGCAGGCCAAGAAACTGCCTTTGGTCAGCGATGTACGGGATGAATCGGATCATGCCAATCCCACCCGTTTGGTTATTGTCCTGCGTTCGAATCGTATTGATGCCGAATCGGTGATGAGTCACTTGTTTGCCACCACCGATCTGGAATCCAGTTATCGTGTCAATATGAACATGATTGGTGCCGATGGCCGTCCACAGGTGAAATCAATTCGTCGTATTTTGCTGGAATGGATTGAAATCCGTAAAACCACGGTAACACGCCGTCTGCAATATCATCTGAACAAGATCGAAAAACGCCTACATATTCTCGGCGGTCTGATCATTGCTTATCTGAATATTGACGAAGTGATTCAGATTATTCGTGAAGAAGATCAGCCAAAACCAGTTTTGATGCAGCGTTTTAATATTGACGAGATTCAGGCCGAAGCGATTCTAGAACTAAAATTGCGTCATTTAGCCAAGCTTGAAGAAATGGAAATGCGCCGTGAGCAGGAAGAACTGGAAGCAAAAGCGGCAGTAATTCGTGAACAACTGGCCAATCCAGAATCTTTAAAAAACCTGATCATTGCTGAACTGAAAGACGATGCCAAGAAATTTGGTGATGATCGCCGTTCGCCAATCGTGCAGCGCGCTGAAGCGGCGGCAATTAATGAAAATGAAATGTTGCCGGCCGATCCTGTAACAGTGGTGTTATCAGAAGCTGGCTGGATTCGCTGTGCCAAAGGTCATGAAGTCGATGCAGAAAATCTGAATTTCCGTGCCGGTGATCAGTACTTGAGTCATGCACAGGGCAAATCCAACCAACGCGTTTATGTATTAGATGACACTGGGCGTAGCTATGCCTTGGCCATCAATACGTTGCCGTCTGCGCGTGGTCTGGGCGAACCGCTCAGTTCAAAACTGTCTCCAGGCAGCGGGGTAGGTTTTAAACAGGTTCTGGTGGCAGAGGATGAAACTGAAATTCTAGCAGCAAGCAACAAAGGCTATGGCTTTAAAACCCAGGCCAAGCAGCTGGATACCAGTGCCAAAGCCGGAAAAGCTTTCCTGAATTTATCTGAAGGGGCAGAGGTCATGAACCTGCAGCCGCTCGAAGATGCTACACATGTTGCACTGCTCAGTTCAGCAGGACGTCTGTTGATTGTCGATTTAGCAGAATTACCTGTATTGAACAAAGGTAAAGGAAATAAATTGATACAACTTGAAGATGGTGATCAAATTTTGTCCATGACACTATTGAAGCTTGATGAAATAATTCAAGTGCTTGCAGGACAACAGCAGTTAAAATTAAAAGGGGATGATTTGCGCAAATATATCGGCAAGCGCGGTGCAAAAGGACAGCTTTTACCACGCGGATATCAAAAAGCAAATAAACTGTTGATTCAAAGATAAGACTAGCATCCATCCTGCGAAATACGTTATATATGAACAACGATTCAACAAGATGGATGCAATATCGCACATATACAAGTCTAAAAATGGCGTGTGATATTGAAAAAAACAGTTGAAATACTAAGGATTATGATTGGAGAGATGGCCATTATGGAAAAAATTTGGTTTGCTGAATACCAAAAAACAGGGATTCCAGAAACAGTAGAATTACCAGCAGAAAATACTTCTCTAGTAGATATTTTTGAGCGTAATTTCCAAAAATTCGGCTCGCGTGATGCCTTTATCTTTATGGATAAGGCAATGACTTTCAATGAACTGGAAGAGGCGAGCCGTAAGTTTGCAACTTATCTACAAAGCTTGGGGTTGGCAAAAGGTTCACGTGTGGCAGTGATGATGCCAAACGTTCTTCAGTATCCGGTTGTGGCACTTGGGGTGTTCCGCGCAGGTTTGGTATTGGTCAACGTGAATCCACTCTACACATCGCGTGAACTTGAGCATCAATTGAATGACTCAGGTGCTGAAGTACTGGTGATTATTGAAAACTTTGCTTCTGTTTATCAAGCGATTATTGGTAAAACACCAGTGAAGCATGTCGTGGTCGCTTCTGTCGGTGACATGCTGGGTGCCTTGAAAGGAACGTTGGTAAATTTTGTCTTGCGTTCTGTGCGCAAGCAAATTCCAGCTTGGGATATTCCAGGCCATGTGAGATTTAATGCGGCGTTATCTAAAGTTAATCCAAGTAACTATAAACGCCCTGAATTGACCCTTAGCGATACAGCAGTTCTTCAATACACAGGTGGTACCACAGGCGTATCTAAAGGCGCTGAACTGACACATCGTAACCTGGTTGCGAACATGCTGCAGTGTGACGGCATCTTCCAGAGTAAATTTGGTGCGCAAGATGGTCAGCCAGATGACCGTATTTTCTGTGCTTTGCCGCTTTATCATATCTTTGCATTCATGGTATGCGCACTTTACGGTATGTACAAAGGTCAGGCGAATGTTCTGATTCCAAACCCGCGTGATTTACCTGCGGTGATGAAAGAGCTACGTAAATACCAGCCGACTTTCTTCCCGGCAGTGAACACACTTTTCAATGCGCTGGTAAACAATGAAGAGTTTAAGCAACTTGATCATAGTAAACTGAAAATGGCGATGGGCGGCGGTATGGCGGTACTTCCTTCTACTGCAGCAGCATGGAAGAAAGTTACCGGAACCAATATCGTTGAAGGCTATGGTTTGTCTGAAACTTCTCCGGTGGCAACAGCAAACCCACCTGCGTCTGAAGAATTCAGTGGCACTATTGGTATTCCATTACCATTGACTGAAGTGGCTATTCTGGATGATGAAGGCAATGAAGTTCCACTGGGTGAGCAAGGTGAAATTTCAATCCGTGGTCCTCAGGTCATGAAAGGCTATTGGAACCGTCCGGATGAAACTGAAAAAGTCATGGTGAATGGCTTCTTCCGTACCGGTGATATCGGTGTCATGGATTCACGTGGTTATGTGAAAATTGTAGACCGTAAGAAAGACATGATTCTAGTGTCTGGTTTTAACGTCTACCCATCTGAGATTGAAGAAGTTGTAGCAACTCATCCAAAAGTACTGGAAGTGGCTGCGATTGGTGTGCCTGATGAAAAATCAGGTGAAGTGCCAAAACTGTTTGTCGTGAAAAAAGATCCGTCTTTAACCACAGAAGAAGTTTTAGCATTCGCTAAAGAAAACCTGACCGGTTATAAACGTCCACGTTATGTCGAGTTTATGGATGAATTGCCAAAATCAAACGTAGGTAAAATCCTGCGTAAAGATTTACGTAAAACAGCCTAATACCTATAAGAAAAAAAAAGCGCCGTCAGGCGCTTTTTTGATTTGGACTTTTTATTTTTTCATTAACCAGCGATCAAAATAAGGACGACCTACACCAACTACTCCCAAGAAGATAAACATGGTGCCAAACTGGCGAGTAAATCCGGTTTGATTAAAGCTGCCATAACTTAGAATGTTATCGACCAAGCAATACACCAGAATCGCGACCAGCCAGTGCCAGAGAGGCATACGCTTGATACCGACGAAATAAAAGGCAATCCATAAAATGGCAAAGGTGAAGATTGGTGACCAGATATTCATATTGGCACAAATGACAGCCATCAGAAATGCCACAATCGGTAGGACAATTTTTAATACGCGATCCACTTGACGTTGATGCTGGCGTTGTTTCTCGAGGACATCGAACATTTCATTTTGATCAGGCGCGACCATAGTGAATCCTTAACAAGTAATAAAAAGCACTCTATTTAACAAAATTTATTCACGAAATGCCATGCTATGATAGAGATAAAATTTTCATGAGAAAAAACAGATGCACAGCATTAGTGGGGTTATTTATCTCATTTTGGCCGCTTGTCTTTTGCCTTATGTGTTTACATTGATTGCAAAAAAATCAGCAGGCTTCAGCACTAAAGACAATCAGAATCCACGGGCATTTTTAGAAAAGTCTTCAGGCTTGGCCAGTCGCGCCAATGCTGCCCAGCAGAATAGCTTTGAAAGTTTACCACTCTTTATTGCTGCGATCTTGATGGCAGAGTACATGGTGATATCACAAGATTTGGTCATGATTTTTGGTGTGGCTTATCTGGTTTTTCGTGTGTTGTACGGAATCTGCTATTTGGCCAACTGGGCGACTTTACGCTCTATCGTATGGTTGCTCTCGATGTTATGTCCTGTGACCTTATTGCTGCTGATCATCAAGTTGGTTTAAGTCATCAGGTCTGCGGACATATTTACAGTTCGATATTTTAAAATCCAAAAAAATCTTTAAAAACCGTTATAATTGTCGCGGTTTTTTAAAAGATATAACTTGTTAAAGAGTGATGCTATGAGCTACAGCAATATCCCAGCGGGTAAAGATGCGCCAAACGATATCTATGTGATCATCGAAATTCCTGCAAATGCAGCACCAATCAAATACGAAATCGATAAAGATTCTGATGCGTTATTTGTAGACCGTTTCATGGGTACAGCAATGTTCTACCCAGCAAACTACGGTTATGTACCAAACACACTATCGCTTGATGGTGATCCATTAGACGTACTGGTTGTAACGCCTCATCCAGTAGAGCCAGGTTCTGTGATTCGTTGCCGTCCTGTCGGTAAATTGAACATGGAAGATGACGGTGGTGTTGATGCGAAACTGGTTGCAGTTCCACATGACAAACTGACTCCAATCTACAAAGATGTTCAGGAATATACTGATCTTCCTCCATTGTTGATTAGCCAGATCGAACATTTCTTCCAGCACTACAAAGATTTAGAGCCAGGAAAATGGGTCAAGCTCAGTGGTTGGGAAAGTGCTGATGTTGCGAAACAAGAAGTACTGGATTCAATTGCAGCTTATGCAGAAGCAAACAAATAATTGCTTTCTGTGGTCTAGGCTTTAAAATTTTAAAGCCTGAAATAAAAAAACCTGCACAATGTGCAGGTTTTTTTATGGCTTGAAATTCGTGTGAATTAGAATAATTTTACAGGAATGTCTAACCAGATACGCCATTCATTAGTGTCACCAATGTAGTTAGATTGATAATCATCACTTGCACGGTAGTAAGAATGACGAAGACGTAAGCTTGCATCTTTCGCAAAACCAGACTGAACAGTATATTTCACTTGGTTAAAGAATTCGCGCTCATGCTCATTATCACTGATCATAGTACCTGCATTGTTAGTAGCTTTAATATCCCAACCATAAACAAAAGCAGATGTCCAAGATAATCCAGGAACATTTACAGCACCAAAGTCAAATGTATATTGAAGTTGCGCTGATTTTTCGTCATTACCAATAAAGTCAGACAGGTATGAATTCGGCATATAAATCGATTGTTTACCATCACCTACGCCTGTACCCAAACCATAGTCATAGCCAGTGTTACCAAAATTTTGCTGGTAAGCAAGCATGACATTATGTGGACCATGATTATAAGTTGTAGATAAAGCTAAAATAGTATTATCGAATGAATCATCTGGTGAGCCGATTTGAGAATAAAGATATGGATTTGCTTCTTTATCCCATTTTGTATGGTAACCACTGAAATCATGAGTTAATGTGCTTTTATCTGCCAATGCATAGCTATAGTTGGCATTAACATAGTGGCGGTCTAAGCGGTCTTTAATGTCTGTACCATAATAAGAAGCATTAACTGCATCATTAAATTTATATTTCGCGCCCCAAACCACTGCACGATCCAGCTTTGCACCATCGGAATTGATTTGGTTGGAAAGCTGATTTTCTGTGAATTTACCAGCAATCAGGTTTAAGTTTTCAATTTCGTTACTTTGAACCAATACGCCAGTATAGTATTCAGGCACTAAACGCGCAGTATTGCTTGCAAGTACAGGTAAGTCTAAAACCTGAGTACCGTAAGTCGCAGTCGTATTTGATACACGAGCTTTCACATATGCACCGCCACGAGCCCAGTGGTCATAAGCATCTTTAGTACCATCAGCATTATTTTGAGGGTGGACTGGGATCATATCATTGCCAGTATGACCATTTTCACCCAATTTAAATGAAGCATCACCAATAATACCAGCACCAAAGCCTACAGTACCTTGAGTAAAGCCAGAGTCTAGTTTAACAATCGCAGTTTGTGCAAATGAGCTCGTATCTGGTACGTTATTTTTCTTGTCACGGTGCAAATAGCCGGTACGGAAAAGTACAGAACCTTCAGCATCTTCTACAAAACCTTTAGACTCGCTTTGCTCGCTAGCGAAAGCGGTAGAAACCAAAGCAGCCTGAATCAAAACTGCTAATGTTAATTTTTTTGAATTTTGCATTGGGAAGAGAGCCTTATACAAATTGATCGGAATTTTTTAGGAATTGTATAAGAATTGCTGAAAAAATGTCATTTTTTATTGGATATATTCCACTAAAGTTTAGATTTTTTTAACTCAAATTAAACAATAGCAAGGATTTGAGGTGATTAATTTCTAACCTATCGGTAAAAAGTGAGTAAAAACATAATTTTATTGGAAATTATAAATGATATTTCTAAAGTGGTGAAATGAATGTGATCAGCTTATTTATTTTGAAACGGGAGAAAAATATGATCAAAAATTACGCACTATTTTTTAGCACAAATTTTAATCATTACAAAAATGGAATCAAAATGGGGCAAATTGTAAATGATTATGTATAAGTATTAAAAAAGTGATGAAATAGCCTTAAATACATTTATTTAAAAGAAAGCCTAGATAATTCAGTTTTTTATAATTCAAATTTTAAATTAAAAACAATAACTTAAATTTTATTTATATTTTTAGATTTATTATTTTGGTTCCTTTTATCCAGATTGGCATAGCTCTTGCAAATTTTGAGCTTGAGTTTAATCAATGATCATAAAAACGTCTCAGACGATCTGGGGGGAGCCACACAATGAAATTAACATTAAAAGTATTATCTCTTGCTTTATTGGGCGCTGTATCTTCTTTTACTTTTGCTGAAGAACCTGTTGCTGAACATACGGTATCTGGAAATATCAGCGTACTTTCGAGCTATAACTTGCGTGGTATTACTAACATTCCTGAAAATAGCGGCGCTACCTTACAAGGTGGACTTGATTATAACCATGCGTCTGGCTTCTATGCAGGTTGGTGGGGATCTACGCTAGATTACCCTTTGTCTGAAGAAGGACGTGATGCTTTCGAAAATAACTTCTATGCTGGCTATAGCCATGCAGTCAATGATGACTTAGGTTTAACGATCGGTACGACCTACTATTATTATTATGAATCTGATGTCAATTCTGATGGATTTGAGCTGTTACTGGGTATGAGCTATAAAGATTTGGGCGTTACAGCACAAACTCTTCTTGAAGATACTACTTGGGGCAATGCAGGTGATACCTATTTAAAAGCTACTTATAGCTATGCTTTACCACAAGATTTCAGCTTGGATACAGCTTTAGGCTTATACGCTTATGAAAAATCAGGTGACTTTATTGAAGGAACTACAGAAAGTTTTGGTTTCCGTCATTTTGACATCGGTTTAAGCAAGCCACTTGGTGACACAGGTGTAACTGCAAGCATGAATTATATCTTGGGTGGTTATGATCGTTTTGATGAAAAACAAAAGAATAAAGTCGTATTTGGACTGGGTTATAGCTTCTAATCCTCTTTAGATAAAAAGGCGACCTTAGGTCGCCTTTTTTTAATGATCTAAATCTGCTGCTGCCCGCGATAAGACAGGGCCTCCGAAAGATGCTGACTTTGAATATCTGGACTTTGATTTAAATCGGCAATGGTGCGTGCAACACGCAAGACCCGATGATAGCCGCGCGCTGATAAATTCAGTTTTTGCTGAGCCATTTCAAGCATATTCTGAGCAGACTGATCTAATGCGGCATATTGCTCTAACTGCTTTGGACTCAAACTCATATTCAAGGTATTTTGCCGTTGCATCTGAATTTCATAGGCTGCAATGACGCGTTGTCTAACCGTTTCTGAGTTTTCTGTAGGTCGATTGTCCTGTAATTCATGCGCTTGTAATGGCGGTACATCAATATGCAAATCAATCCGATCCAGCAACGGGCCTGAAATCCGGTTCTGATAGCGTTTAATACTTTCGGGTGAACATTGGCAGCGGATATCTTGATTGAATGCATACCCACATGGACATGGATTCATGGCAGCCACCAACTGGAAATTAGCCGGAAAGGTAATTTGGCGTGATGCCCGGGAAATGACGATTTCCTTGGCTTCCAAAGGCTGACGTAGAACCTCCAGCACTTTGCGGTCGAATTCAGGCAGTTCGTCCAGAAATAAAACCCCTAAATGTGCCAGGGTAATTTCTCCTGGCTTGGGGTGTGAGCCGCCACCGACCAATGCCACCGCAGAAGCAGTATGGTGTGGTGCTCGAAACGGCCGTTGTCCAAAAGGGTGATTGGCATTCGCCACCGAATAAATACTGGCCACTTCCAGATTTTCCTGCGTCTTTAAGGGCGGCAAAATACTGGCCAATCGAGAAGCCAGCAAGGTCTTGCCTGTTCCGGGTGGGCCTCGAAACAGCAGGGAATGACCACCTGCCGCAGCAATTTCCAAGCCACGCCGTGGTCGTAATTGTCCTTTTACATCCGCCAGATCAAACTTATAAAAATGGTCTGTATTGAGTGGACTGGCTTCTATTTGCGGTAAGCGCTGCGCTTGGGAAAGATGTTCACACACTTCTTTTAAATGATTGGCTGCAAAGACTTTAAAGTCTGGGAGCTGACAGGCTTCCTGTGCATTGGGGCCAGGCAAAATCAGTTGATGCTGATCACTTTGACAGGCAATGGCAATACTTAAGGTGCCGCTGACAGGACGTAATTGACCATCGAGGGCCAATTCTCCAATAAATTCAAGATGCTCGGTGCAATTTTCAGGCAGCTGCCCAGAGGCCACTAAAATACCTAAAGCAATCGGTAAGTCCAGACGTGAGCCATCTTTTGGCAGATCTGCAGGGGCCAGATTAATGGTCAGACGTTTGGTTGGAAATTGAAAGCCGCTATTCAAAATGGCAGAACGGACCCGGTCTTTACTTTCACGTACCGCCGCTTCGGGAAGCCCCACTATAGTGAGCGAAGGCATACCCGAACTGACATGAACTTCGACTTCAATTAAAGGCGCATGCAGGCCCAGCAAGCCTCGTGTATAAATTTTGGCAAAAGACATTATTATTGTTCCAATTTGGTGCGTTATTTTTATAGTTCTGGTGTCTTTTATGCACTGTAGTTGTGCTTATTTTTTGTTCGAAATTCTCTCTTCTAATGCTTCCACCTGTTTCAGTAAATCATTCAGGCGATGATTGGCATTATTTAGGGCAGTACGCTGACGTTCTATTTCTTCTTTAGACACCAAATCCATTTTCGCCACAGCTTCATTTAACAAGGCACGGATATTATGTTCCAAATCTTTCTTAGGTTGTTCGACTTGCTGCAAAATTGCTTGTAATAAAGTTTCAATCATTGTCTGATCCATCGCCGTAGAAAGGAACCGACAGTTTAGCATTGCTAAAATGCAGACTATAGTATTTCAGACAAAATATAGACTTATTCGATTAAAGATATTGTAAAAATCCACATAAAAAATGTCTATTTTTTGAAGATTCAAAGCCTTTATCCGTATAAAATAAGGTATAAATAAACCACATGCCGGGCTTTCTAATTTCCCCCGACCTTAGGAATCTTGGCATGAAATTTGAACGTAAAACCTTACTGGTGAAATAAGCCGAAGGAAAACAAACATGAAGCTCGTAACTGCAATTGTAAAACCTTTTAAATTAGACGATGTTCGCGAAGCATTGTCTGAAATTGGTGTTCAAGGCATCACTGTAACTGAAGTGAAAGGCTTTGGTCGTCAAAAAGGCCACACTGAACTCTATCGTGGTGCTGAATACGTTGTAGATTTCTTGCCGAAAGTCAAAATTGAAATCGCGATTAGCGATGAAATGGTAGACGCGGTGATTGAATCTATTACTCGTGTGGCGAGCACTGGAAAAATCGGTGACGGAAAAATTTTCGTGACCAACTTAGAACAAGTCATCCGTATTCGTACAGGTGAAACAGGTGCAGACGCTGTCTAACTTGGCACGAAGTTTGCTGAGTACCTAATAACTCACAAAAACTTGGTTGGGGGATACGAATGAAAAAAATGCTACTCGCGTTCGGCATGGCCGGCGCTCTTTTTGGTGGTTCTGTTGCATGGGCTGAAGAAGCTGCAACAGCAACAGCACCGACAGAAGAAATTGTGCTTGTTGAAGAAGCAGGCGATACAACAAATACAACAACAGACACGATAGCAGCAATTGCTGAAGCAGCGCCAGTTGAAGCTGCAGCGCCTGCAGAAGAAGAACCAACGCTAGATACCGGCGATACCGCCTGGGTTTTAACCTCTACCGCTCTAGTTTTACTCATGACCATTCCTGGCTTGGCGCTATTTTATGGCGGTATGGTCCGCAAGAAAAACGTTCTGGCGACGATGGCACATAGCTTTATTGCTGCGGCGGTGGTCAGTATTGCTTGGGTGATTATTGGTTATACCCTAGCTTTCGGTGAAGGCAATGCCTTTATAGGCGGTCTGGACAAGTTCATGCTGGCCGGTATTACCACAGAGGCGCTTTCAGGCACGATTCCTGAAATCCTGTTTGTGATTTTCCAAATGACTTTTGCCATCATTACGGTTGCCATCATCAGCGGTTCGATTGCAGAGCGTATGAAATTTGGTGCTTTCGTTGCTTTTATCGCACTTTGGGTGGTGATTGTTTATGCACCAATTACCCACTGGGTATGGGGTGGTGGCTGGTTAGGTAACGACGGCGCGCTTGATTTTGCCGGTGGTACGGTTGTACATATCAACTCGGGTGTTGCCGGTCTGGTAGCGGCATATATGCTGGGCAAACGTATGGGTTTGGGTCGTGAATCTATGGCACCACATAACCTGACCCTTACTGTAATTGGTGCATCTTTACTCTGGGTAGGCTGGTTCGGTTTCAACGGTGGTTCTGCATTAGGTGCCAACGGTTCTGCAGGCTATGCTTTGATCGTGACTCAAGTCGCTGCAGCGGCAGCAGCTATCTCTTGGTTAATCACTGAAAAACTGGCACGTGGTAAAGCTTCTGTACTGGGCGGCGTATCGGGTGCAGTTGCTGGTCTGGTGGTCATTACTCCAGCTGCAGGTTTTGTGACTGTAGGCGGTGCATTGGCGATGGGTCTGATCGGTGGTGTGGTGTGTTTCTGGGGGATTACAGCACTGAAACGCGTATTGAAAGCCGATGATTCTTTAGATGCTTTTGGCTTGCATGGTGTAGGTGGTATTGTCGGTGCGATTTTAACCGCGTTCTTTGCCAGCGAATTCATCATGGGTGACAATGCCCCTGCCAATGTCATGCATCAGCTTTGGGTGCAAGTGGAAGGTGTACTGGCGACAATTGCTTACTCTGCGATCATGACCTTCATTATCCTGAAAGTCATCGACTTGATCATTGGAATCCGTGTGGCATCTGATGATGAGCGTATGGGTCTGGATTTAAGCCAACATGGCGAACGTGTCGAATAATAATAAATACACCATAATCAATATATAGTGTAAAACAGCCCGAATGGGCTGTTTTTTTTCTATATGTTGCGTAAAACTCTACAAAGTTTGTAATTTTTGCTACACTCGGAATCCATCTGGATTTGTTCAATTAAACCGCTATGCATTGCCCATTTTGCAATACTGCAGACAGTAAAGTGATTGATTCACGCCTGGCAGCTGAAGGCTGTCAGATTCGTCGTCGCCGTGAATGTGTCAGTTGTAATGAACGCTTCACTACCTTTGAAAGCTATGAAGTGGTGATGCCGCGCGTCATCAAGTCGGATGGCAAAAATGAACCTTTCGATGAAGCCAAACTACGTCGTTCCCTGATGCATGCCTTGCAAAAACGCCCGGTGACCCAGGAGCAGATTGAAACAGTGCTGAGCGATATTCAGCTACAGATTCGCCGTCTGGGTGAGCGTGATGTGAAATCACGTACCATCGGTGAAATCGTGATGCAGTCTTTATTTGCTCTGGATCATGTTGCCTATGTGCGTTTTGCTTCGGTCTATCAGGATTTTCAGGATGTCGAAGCTTTTCGTCATCAGATTGAACAGATGCAACAACGAGAATTACAAGAATAAGCATGGCTGAACTGAATCAAGATCAAATCTGGATGCGCCGGGCCATTGAATTGGCACGTCAGGGGCAATATTCCACCAAACCGAATCCGAATGTCGGCTGTGTCATTGTTAAAGATGGCATCGTGATTGGTGAAGGCTTTCATCCCCAAGCCGGCCAGCCACATGCTGAAGTCTTTGCGCTGCGTCAGGCCGGTGAACAGGCACGTGGTGCAACCGCTTATGTGACTCTAGAACCTTGTGCGCATTATGGCCGGACACCGCCTTGTGCCAAAGGTCTGGTGGAAGCAGGTGTGGCTAAAGTTGTCGTGGCCTGTCCTGATCCCAATCCGCTAGTGGCCGGAAAGGGCGTACAGATCCTGAAAGATGCGGGCATTGAGGTAGACGTTGGCATCTGTGAAGATGAAGCGCATGAGCTGAATCAAGGTTTCCTGAAAGCCATGGCGACTGGCATGCCTTATGTGCGTTTAAAAATTGCCTCAAGCCTGGATGGCCGTACCGCAATGGCATCGGGTGAATCAAAATGGATTACCGGTGTAGCAGCACGTCAGGATGTACAGCACTGGCGTGCGATTTCAGGCGCAGTGATTACCGGGATTGATACGGTTCTTGCGGATGACTGTGAACTGAATGTGCGTCAACTGGATGGCCTTGAAGATATCAAGACTGTGGTGCAACCGAAACGGATTATTCTGGACCGTCAGGGGCGTTTACCACTCAACGCAAAAATTTTAGTGCAACCTGAAACAGTGATGGTCATGGGGCCATTTCGTCAAGAGCTTGCAGACCTGGGTGTGCTACACTTGCCGGTACAGCCTTTAGCAGAATTATTAAAGCAACTGGTTCAGCAGCATCAGATTTATGATGTCCTGGTGGAAGCAGGGGCGACCTTATCTACGGCATTTTTACAACAAAAATTGGTTGATGAACTGATCAGTTACGTTGCACCGACCCTATTGGGTCAGTCTGCGCGTACCATGTTTAATGCAGAATTTAGCCATATGGCCGAACAACTCCGATTTAAGCTGCGCGATGTAACTCGCTTAGGTGATGACGTGCGCTTCAGGCTAATTTCTTTTCAAGAGACACTATGAGTTCAGAGTCTACGGTTTATCATAAACGTCGCCATGCGGCACGTACCACCGATGAATATCTTTTCCATCAGCTGGTTCCTTATCTAGGTAACAAACGCCGTTTACTGCATTTAATTCTGGAAGCGTTGGAAAGTACAGGAACCCTGAAACGTAGCGATGGTCGTGCGCCGATCTTTGCTGATTTTTTTGCCGGTTCAGGTGTGGTTTCACGTTTGGCCCGTCAGAATGGCTATCGCGTGATTGCCAATGACTGGGAGCCGTATAGCCATGCGCTGAATCATGCAGTACTGGCCTGTACGGAAGCGCCAGCATTTAAAGAGCTGGGTGGTTATCAGAAAGCGATTGATTATCTAAACCGTCTGCCGGAAGTGAAGGGCTGGGTGACGCATAACCTGTGTCCGCGCAATGATGAAATTTATGATCCGGCCCGTGACCGTTTGTTCTTTAAACGTCGTAACGGCATGCGTATTGATGCCATCCGTCAGCAGATTGCCGCCTGGCAGGCACAAGGTGCAATTGATGATGTGGAAATGTCTGCCTTGCTGGCCCCTTTGCTTTATTCCGCCAGTTTTGTCAGCAATACTTCAGGCGTTTTCAAAAGCTTTCATCATGGCTGGGGCGGGAAAACCCAAACTGCGCTGGAACGGATTGAATCATTGCTGTGGCTGACTCCAAGCCGTTTTTGCGAGTCGGATCAGAAAAAGGGAATGGCCGCAGAAATGTGGTGTGTCGATGCCCAGCATCTGGCCAACCAGATGAGCGGCTTTGAAGTAGATGTAGCTTATCTGGATCCACCGTATAATCAGCATGCTTATAGCAGTAATTATCATGTGCTGAATGCGCTGACCTTATGGGATCAGGCCGATTTACCGACTCCGGATACCAAGGGCTTTAAGAGCGGGATTGACCGGGCATGGCGCAAAGAGCGTCCGAGTCAGTACAATTCCTCTAAATATGCCAAAGAAGCTTACGAGAGCCTGTTGGCCACCATCAATGCACGTTTCATTCTGACCAGTTATTCAACTGACGGTAATATCAGCGCTACCGATTTGTTACAGGCCAATCTGAAACGTGGCCGGGTGACCTTGCTAACCCAGGATGTGCCACGTTATCGTGTCAGCAAACAGCGCCAGTCTGAACGTGCCCGCGTGCTGGAATTTATTGTGATTACCGATACCCACGCCAAGTCAGGTCCACCGATCCGTCAATTACTCAGCCAGCTGCATCATTATGCAGAATTGGGCGGTGTGGATACGACCGGCGTTAGTACCCAGTTGGCCCTCTGGTAAAAGAATTGAAAAGGAAATAAAAATGTTTACAGGTATTATCGAAAGCCTCGGCAAAGTCGAAAGTCTGCAAAGCGTTGGTGGTGATGTACGTTTACGCATCCAGACCGATCTGGACATGTCTGATGTACATCTGGGTGATTCTATCGCGACCAATGGTATCTGCCTGACCGTGATCGACTGGGGCGAGAACTGGTATGCGGCTGATGTTTCCCGTGAAAGTCTGAACCGGACCACGCTCAGCACCTGGAAAGCCGGTCAACCTGTCAATGTTGAAAAAGCCATGTTGCCGACTACGCGTTTTGGCGGTCATATTGTGTCAGGTCATGTCGATGCAGTCGGCGAGATCACCCTGGTACGTGAAGATGCACGTTCAATTTATTATGAAGTCACTGCACCTGCTGAAATTGCCAAATATCTGGCAGAAAAAGGCTCGGTTACAGTTGATGGTATTAGCCTGACCATTAATCATTTACGTGGCAGTGTGATCAGTCTGAACCTGATTCCGCATACGGCTGAACGGACCAATATCGGTACCTGGAAAGTTGGCAGCAAGGTCAATCTGGAGGTTGATGTGCTGGCACGTTATATCGAGCGTTTATTGCTCGGTGATAAAGCCGCCGAAACCACTGAACAATCGAAAATCAGCATGGATTTTCTGGCTGAAAATGGTTTCTTAAAATAAGAGAAATGTTGATTTACTGAACAGTCTGATTGAAAAATTAGACTGTTTTTTTATTTTTCGGGATAATCAGCAGTTCAACTTGCAAATATTGCCTGGGTGGACGGGTCGAATGCTCGATTTTTTACTTAACTTGGAACAGTCATTGCCGCTATTGCTCGATCAATATGGGGTATGGATTTATGCAATCCTGTTTCTGGTGATTTTTGCAGAAACCGGTTCGGTGTTTTTCTTTTTCCTGCCCGGCGACAGTCTATTGCTGGCTGTGGGAGCTTTGTGCGCCAGCAGCGATCTGGTGACCCTGCATTCGATGGGGCTGTTGTTATTCACTGCTTCGGTGCTGGGCTATAGCGTGAATTATTACACCGGAAAAGTTCTTGGCTTAAAATATTTCAATCAACATTCACGCTATTTTAAGCCGGAATATATGGTGAAAACCAACCACTATTTTATGAAACATGGCGGTAAAACTATTTTAATCGCACGTTTTATTCCCTTTGTCCGCTCATTTGGCCCTTTTGCTGCCGGTTCAGCGCATATGAGCTTTGCCACATTCAGCTTTTATAATATTGCGGGTGGCATCCTCTGGATTGGCACTTTATTAAGCATTGGCTATCTGCTCGGAAATGCTGCCTTTATGCTGGCAGATTTTTTGTAAGATGCGACATAGAAGATAAAAAAGCCCAAATTTTCGGGCTTTTTTAATGTGAAAGGCTCATTTAAATATTGCGTGGCTGATCAGAAAATTCAGAATTTTTCAGCATATACTCGATTTCTTCTTTGGCCGCCGCACGCATTTTTTCACGCAGTGCATTGACGGTCTGTTCAATCACGGTTTCTGCCTCAAGTTCCAGACGTAAACGTACACTTTCTAATTCGGATAAAATGCTCTGGTCCTCAATCTGGATGCGACCTCTGGCAAAATCAAAAGTCGTCTCAGGATTTTTTGCATAACGTGCGACATAGTGCTGCACTTCAGCCTCTAGATGCGTATTTATTTCAGCGAGCGCCTGACTCTGTTCGCTAAATTTGCGCTGTTCCTCATGACGTAGCTGTTCTTGATAGACCTGTTCTTCGGCACGTTTCTCGGCCAAGGCCTTTTCAAGCGCAAGCTGTTTGCGAATACGGGCTTCTTCAATCAATTCGGCCTTGCGCTGCGCATACGCGGCTTCGATCTTGCGTTCAGATTCCTGTTGCAAGCGCTGGTCGCGACTCTGCCATTCTTCCAAAGACGTTTCTGGCTTTAAAATATCGCAGATCCGAGAGAGGTCATCGATAAAGGTCTGACGTACAGCTTCCGGCACATTTAACCAGCGCTGTTTAAAATCGGGACCTACATTTAATGCCACGTGCCTCTCCTTGTGGATGATATCGGTTAAAGCTTATGGGTGTCCGGTTCAATACCTAAACGACGATATTGCTTGAATTTTTCACGACCCAGCTGTTTAGCCGTTTCATGGTTTTCAATGATCTCAATAATGTGACTAAATTTTGCGTAAGGTTCAAGTGCTTCCGGATTAAAATTGAAAATAATCCAGTCGGACTGTTCCGGTAGTGTCGCCGAAATACAGACCGTGGCCTGAGGCTGGTCAATACCATGTGGAATAAAACTGACTGGATCAAAACTCCACAAACATTCATCTAGCTGCTGTTGCAAATCTGTATCGGCACACAGTAACCAGATCCGCGCCGGCTGACGCAGAATCTTACGACATAAACGACAAGTGCTGTCCACTTGTCGTTCAGGGCTTTTTTCAAATAAATAAAAGCTGACTTTAGCCATTGCTTTGAACGCGATTCGCCAGGAATTGCATTAATAATGGGACTGGACGGCCCGTTGCGCCTTTATTGGTACCTGAGTTCCACGCTGTGCCTGCAACATCGAGATGTGCCCAGCGATATTCACGGGTAAAACGTTGCAGGAAGCAGGCTGCAGTCACAGAACCGGCTTTTGGACCACCGATATTGCCAATGTCGGCAAATGGTGAATCCAGTTGTTCCTGATAGTCTTCCAGTACCGGCATACGCCATACCCGGTCAAAGGAATGCTGGCCGGCAGCTTCTAGTTCTGCTGCCAGTTTATCATCTGGCGTGAACAGACCCGTTAGTACTGAACCCAAAGCGACCACACAGGCACCGGTTAAGGTCGCAATATCAATCACCAAAGCAGGATTAAAACGTTTTACATAGGTCAAGGTATCACATAGGACCAAACGACCTTCGGCATCGGTATTCAGGATTTCAACCGTCTGACCGCTCATGGTCGTTACGATATCACCAGGACGGGTGGCTTTACCTGAAGGCATGTTTTCTGCTGCAGCGATGGTTCCCACCACATGTAGAGGTAAGCGGGCTTCGCACAATGCACGCATTGTACCGAGTACAGAAGCTGCACCGCACATGTCGTATTTCATCTCGTCCATGCCTGCGCCTGGTTTAAGGGAAATACCGCCGGTATCAAACGTAATGCCTTTACCCACCAAGACTACCGGTGCTTCGCTACGCTCTGACTGATATTCCATGCTGATAATCCGACCAGGACGCTCTGAACCTTTACTTACCGCAAGGAAGGCGCCCATGCCTAAATCTGCCATTTGCTGTTCATCCAGCACTGTGACTTTAAGTAGGTCTGGATATTCAGCCGCCAAAGCCACCGCCTGTTCTGCAAGATATTCAGGGAAACAGATATTGCCCGGACGGTTGCCCAGGTCACGTGCCAGATTTTGTCCGCTTTGCACTGCTTGTACCAGTTGCAACTGTTCGGTAGTTAAGACGCTATGAGTGGCAATCAGGTCGATCTGCTCGAGCACAAATTCATTCTTCTTGGATTTATATTCATCATAACCATAGCTGGCCTGAGTCAGGAAGAGCGCAAACAGATAATGGAATTCTTGTGGAAGTTGTGTCAGATCTACAGAAATCTGTTTGAATTTTTTTTGAGTGACTTGAATAATAGTTTGCGCGATTTTTGCAAGTTTTGCCGGTTGCAGTTCAGCGACCTTGCCTAAACCAATTAGTGCTGCATGGCTGGACTGGCTCACCTGACCAATCAGGCTCAGGCTTTCCGCCAACGCTGCCTTGAATTGAGAGGCTTCAATTAATGTGTCTAAATTATTGATTTGATAGGTTGCGGTTGTATTCTGAAGTTGTTCTGAGTCAACTAAAATCAACAAAGATTGACTTGATCCATTCTCTGGGAATGACGTATTAATTGTAAGTTTCATATTCTGTTTTCACGCCTGTCTAGATGGGTAAATCATTCAGTCATTGAAACATTTATCCGAATAGATTTTCAATGGGCAGGGCGGCCTAGGTTTTATATTTTTGCTATTCGGGTAAACTAGCACTCGTTTTATGGACCTTATTTTGGAAGAATTAATTTGATTATTCGGCGTTATCTGGTCAAGCAAGTTGTCTCGACATCCTTGGTGGTGATTGCCTTATTGACCTTGATCATGATGGGCGGTCGACTGATCAAGTATTTTGGTGTCGCGGCGCAAGGCCGTCTGGATGCAGGCATTTTATTTAGCATTATTGGCTACCGTTTGCCTGAATTCTTGACCCTGATTCTTCCGCTCGGTTTCTTTATTGGACTGATGCTGGTGTTTGGCCGTTTATATGTCGACCATGAAATGGCCGTGATGAATGGCAGTGGCGTCAGTCGGCATCAATTGGCGCGTCTACTGGTGCCGATGACCCTGGTGTTTTTGATTGCTCAGGCCGGATTGATGCTGTGGGCTGCGCCGTGGGGCATTCGCCAGTTTGAAGCCCTGACCACCAGTCAGGCGGTACGTACCGGCTTTGACCTGGTGCGACCGAAAGAATTTATCTCCTCTGGGCCCTATACCATTTATGCCGGTGACCTGTCAGAAGACCGTAAAAATTTAAAAGATATTTTCTTTTATCAGCGTGCGGAAAAAGAAGGCAAACCGGATGTGATGATTCTGGCGCAGGAAGCCACCCGAATTGAAGTACCGAATGATGCTGCCAATGTGGTCGATCTGGTTAATGGACGCCGTTATGAGATCTATCCGGGTACACCGCAATATACTCAAGCTGAATTTGAAAGCTATCGTCTGCGCTTAGAAAGCGATGAAGAAGCGCAATTTGCCAGTACTGAAGTTGAGGCCTTACCGACCTCGCAATTGTGGCAGAACCGTCAGGATCCTGTGGTGGCCAGTGAGTTGGGCTGGCGGGTGTTTGTTCCTTTTGCGATTCTGATTGCCCTGATTCTGGCTGTGGCCTTGTCTGAAGTGAGTCCACGACAGGGTCGATATCTCAAGTTATTTCCTGCCCTCATGATTTTTGCCAGTCTGATTGTGGCCCTGATGGCAGTGAAGACGCGGATCAGTAAAGAAGAAATGGGCATTTGGGCCTATCCATTGATTCTGATTGCCTATGCAATTGCGGGTGCCTTGTTCTCGCGTAAACAGAAATTAGGCCCGAAAATCAAGAAACAGATTCAGCGAGTGAGGTCTTAACAATGTTGGCACGTCGTATAGTTGCAAAACATGTGACCCAAACCACTGCGCTGGCGATGCTGGGTGCAACCGCGGTATTGGCGGGTTTACAGGTATTATTTACTTATCTGGGTGAGCTTGGTTCGCTCAAAGATGGTTATGGTGCCTGGGATGCCTTGAAATATGTGCTTTGGGGCGCACCAAATTATTTATATGAAATCCTGCCGATTTCTGCACTGATTGGTGCAGTTTTAGGTCTTGGTACATTAGCCTCGAATAGTGAGCTGATTGTGATGCGTTCGGTCGGCGTGAGCTTATGGCGTATTGTCGGGTGGGTGATCCGTTCAGCACTGTTGTTGGTGGTGTTGTCATTTGCCCTGAGCGAGTGGGTCATTCCTTATACCAATGAACAGGCCAAAAGCGTAAAAAGTGCCAGTAAAGCCGCTCAGCTCGGTGAAGTTCGTGGTTACTGGACTCGGGAAGGGCAGCGCTTTATTTATATCGATTATGCTAACTCGCAAGGTCAGTTGAAAAATGTGCAGATGCTGGACTTTGACCAGAACTATCGTTTGCGCGGTACCTTGCACGCAGATCAGGGCCAATTCGTCAAAGATGGTTCCTGGACGCTGGACAACACAGAGCAGTTCGATATTTTACAAAATGGCAATGCCACGCTGGTCAAGCAGCAACAGCAACCTTTAGCGCTGGCATTACAGCCCAAATATGTGCATATGGTGACGATTGATCCTGAAGATTTATCGCCGAGTCAACTGGTCAGTTTCATGAGCTATATGCATGAATACAGCCAGGTGCCTAAAACCTATCAGCTGGCCTTCTGGCAAAAACTCGGCTCGCCTTTTGCCCTGATTGCACTAGTAGTGATCGCCTGTTCATTTATCTTCGGGCCATTACGTCAGCAATCCATGGGTTTTCGTCTGGTAATAGCTTTATTTGCCGGACTGGGTTTCTTCTATCTGCAGGATTTCCTCGGCTATGCCAGCTTGATCTATGCACCGTCTCCGGCCTGGTTCGTGTTTATTCCGATTCTGATCATGTTCGGCATCGGCGGATACTTGCTGCATCGGGCACGCTAAGGTACAGGAAAATAGAACAAATCAATCATCATGAGAGGCTTAAACCATATACGGGTCATGGCCTCTTTTTATAAACTTCGCTAAAATAGAGCGATTAATTCGTAGACGAACAGAGTATTTCATTATGACGGATGCAACTGCTGGCAAAATCCCTCACATTTTGGTGATTATGGATGGTGTGGGTCATCGCGAAGCGGTCGAAGACAATGCGTTTTTAGCAGCTAAACGACCAAATTTAACTGCGATACAGGACAAGCATCCGCATGGTTTGATCTCGGGTTCAGGTGAAGATGTCGGCCTGCCAGATGGCCAGATGGGTAACTCGGAAGTCGGACATATGAACCTCGGCGCAGGTCGTGTGCTGTATCAGGACTTTACCCGGATTACCAAAGACATTCGTACGGGCGACTTCTTTGAACATGAAGTTCTGGTCGATGCAGTTGAGAAAGCCAAAGCTGCAGGTGGGGCAGTACATTTGCTTGGCCTTTTGTCTGAAGGTGGTGTGCACTCCCATGAAGATCATATTGTGGCGATGGCAGAGCTAGCGCTAAAACGCGGTGCGCAAGTCTATTTACATGCATTCTTAGATGGTCGTGATACGCCGCCTAAAAGCGCACAACCTTCTTTAGAAAAACTCGATGCCTTATTCGCTCAATATCCAGGTCAAGGTCGTATTGCCACCATGATCGGCCGTTATTTTGCCATGGATCGTGACAACCGTTGGGATCGTGTTGAACAGGCCTATCGCTTGTTGACTGAAGGTGAAGCGGTTCGTACAGCTGCCAGCGCAGTTGAAGGTTTGGAACAGGCTTACGCAGCCGATGAGTCGGATGAGTTTGTTAAAGCGACCCGTATTGGCGATCTGGCGAAAATTCAGGATGGCGACAGCGTCGTATTCATGAACTTCCGTGCCGATCGTGCCCGTGAATTGACTCGCGCATTTGTAGAAAAAGACTTTGCAGGTTTTGAACGTAAAGTCGTGCCGAATTTGGCGAAGTTTGTCATGCTGACGCGTTATCAAGCCACGATTGATGCACCTGTAGCGTATATGCCTGAAGCGTTGAAAAACTCGATTGGTGAATACTTATCTGATTTGGGTAAAACACAGCTGCGCATTGCGGAAACAGAAAAGTATGCGCATGTGACTTTCTTCTTCAGCGGCGGCCGTGAAGATGAATACCCAGGTGAAAAACGTATCCTGATTCCATCGCCAAACGTAGCCACTTATGACCTTAAACCGGAAATGAGTGCTTATGAAGTGACTGATGAGCTGGTGGCTGCGATCAATTCAGGTGAATTTGACCTGCTGGTGGTGAACTTTGCCAATGGTGATATGGTCGGTCATACGGGTGTATTCGATGCTGCGGTGAAAGCTGTTGAAGCGGTTGATACCTGTTTGGGCCGGGTTTATGAAGCGGTAATGGCGCAAAAAGGTCATATGATTGTGACTGCCGATCATGGTAACGTAGAGCAGATGCAGGACTATCACAGTGGTCAGGTACATACTCAGCATACCACTGAATTGGTTCCGTTTATTTATGTCGGCCCAACTCAGGCCACGATCGCAGAAGGCGGTGTATTGGCAGATGTCGCACCGACTTTATTAAGTCTGATGCAAGTTCCGGTACCTGCTGAAATGCAAGGTCGTAACCTGATTCAGCTTGATGCATAATTTTCGATAAAATTCTAAAAAGGTCAAAGAATGGCAAGAACACGCTGGAAGTCTGTTGTAATACCATGCTTACTGATGTGTTTGAGTCATTCAGCTTGGGGTGCGGGTCCAAATGAGCCCGCATTCGATGATATGGAAATGGATGGGCAGGTCTATTCTGAAATTCCTGTGGCATCCATTCAGGAATTCGTACAAATTTATGGCATCGTGAAAGACAATTATATTCAAGATAAAAATGACGATGCCTTATTCCAACAGGCCATTCAGGGTCTGGTCAGTGGCTTAGACCGCTATTCCCGCTATTTGTCGCCTGAAGATTATAAGCAGCTGCGTGAATATACCGAAGGTGATCTGGCCAGCATTGATTTTGATCTGCAATTTGACCCGCGGTTGAAGCAATGGGTAGTTCAGGGACTGAGTTCCGATGCTGATTCAGCCAAGCAGGGACTTCGAAATGGCGTCACGGTTTATAAAATTGACGATCAGGTATTAAATAGCCTGAATCAGGAACAAGTCCGGCAGTTATTGAGCGGAGCCGTTGGCTCTACGCTCATGATTCAGCTCTCCCCGCAAAGTCCGGCCGTTCGTCTGGTCCGCAATACCAAACTGGATACTGAAATTAAATCGAGCCTGCACAATAATCAGGTTCTGGTTTTACAGGTCAAGGTTTTTCAGCAAGATACTGCCAATGAAATCAAACGTCTAATCGAAAGCTATGCCGACAAGCGCTTAAAAGCCGTGCTATTTGATTTACGCAATAATCCCGGTGGCTTACTCTCGGCTGCAGTTGAATCTGCCGATTTATTTTTGAATCAGGGCGTGATTGTGTCGACCAAAAGCCGCGCTGAAGGTAATCAGCAATTTCAGGCCTTGCCGAGTTTTGAGTTTCAGAATCTGAAAGTTGGGGTATTGATTAATAACCGCTCGGCTTCTGCAGCAGAAGTGTTTACAGCAGCCCTGAAAGAACATAACCGTGCCTGGGTCGTAGGCGAAAAAAGCTATGGCAAAGGCGTAGTACAGAAACTTTTTCCTTTAAGCAACGGTTCGGCTCTACAGATGACAGTATCGCAATACTTTAGCCCGAGTGGCCAGATGATTGAAGGGCGGGGCGTACAGCCGCATTTCAACTATCCGTTTAAGCAGGAAATGCGTGAGGAGAGTTATCTGGAACATGTCACAGACTTGCTGCTCCTGCAAAAATAATTATTCGTCTTCTTCGGTATCCAGTCCGAACTTTTTCAAACGATAGCGCAGGGAACGGAATGACATGCCGAGTTTTTTGGCGGCCAGTGTCCGGTTCCAATGGGTCAGATTCAGCGCATTCAGTAAAATTTCTTTCTCGACCTTTTCCAAATATAGTTCTAGACCCTCTTCAGGCAGCTTTTTAGGTGCAATCAGGGTTTCGGTCGCAATGATCTCGCTCGTGAGCGTATTTATCTCCTGAGGGCTGTTAAGCGCATGACGTAGCGGTGCACTCTGCAAATGCTGAAGATCAATCCGCTCTTCATCACTTAAAGTAATTGCGCGTTCCATAATATTACGCAATTCACGTACATTACCTGGATAATATTGTCCCAATAAGAACTCTTTGCTACGTTCGGTCAGTTTTTTATTGGGAATGCCCCATTCCTGGCAAATCTTCTGAATAAAGTGTTCGGCCAATAACAGAATATCCTGGCCTCGTTCACGTAATGGCGGTAAAGTCAGATCCATTACATGAATACGGAAATATAAATCCTGACGGAATTTGCCTTGTTGCACCAAGGCTTCCAGATCCTGATGCGTGGCACTGATCACACGGAAATCCACATCAATTTCGGTATCCGAACCGAGTGGACGAATACGTTTTTCCTGTACGGCACGTAACAATTTGACCTGCATAGAAAGCGGTAATTCTGCAATTTCATCCAGAAACAGACTGCCACCATGGGCAGATTGAATCAGTCCCTGTTTGTCCTGAGCAGCGCCGGTAAAGCTGCCTTTCTTATGCCCAAACAGTTCGCTTTCCATCAACTCAGTCGGAATGGCGCCACAGTTAATCGCAATAAAAGGACCTTCATTGCGGTTACTCAGGCGATGGACCAGATTGGCCACGACTTCTTTACCTGTTCCCGATTCACCAGTGATAAAAACCGGTGCTTGGGATCGGGCAATTTTTTGTAAGGTAATACGTAGTTGCTGGATCGGCAGGGATTGTCCAATCAGCATTTTATGTTCAAGCGCTTCATTTGGATTATTATGCGAATAATCCACCGGTTTATTCAGGGCTTTTTGTAAGAGTTGTTCCAGATGTTTCTGATTGATCGGTTTGCTGACAAAATCAAAGGCCCCGGCTTTGAGCGCAGCAATGGCGATTTCCATGTTGCCATAGGCGGTCAGAACTGCGACCGGAAGTGCCGGATAGAGGCTGCCAATCCAGTCCAGTAACTCCAAACCATTGCCATCGGGCAGGTTTAGGTCAGTCAGACAGGCATCATATTGATGATTGGCAAGGCATTTTTTAGCATCTTCCAAACGGTGGGCAATGTGCGTACGAATTCCCATGCGCAGCAATGACATTTGCATGAGGGTACACAAATCTTCCTCATCATCCACCAAAAGCACCAGTGGTTGTTGTTCCCCATTCATCTTCCTTGACCCCTTTAAAGCGTAATACGTTGACAGCTGATGCGAAAGCATGCGCCCTGTTCTTGTTGTATATAGTTTAATTGTGCCTGATTTGCTTCGCAAAAACTATGTGATAAATACAATCCTAATCCGGTACCACTAATCGATGTGCTAAAAAAGGGTTTGAACAATAGAGCTTGATCATGTACGGCTACGCCAGAGCCAAAATCCCGTACATCAATCCAGACCCGATGTTCATAAGGATGCACATTCAGCTGAATATAGGCTGCATCTGCTGAATTGTGACGAATGGCATTACGAATCAGATTAATCAGGATTTGCCGGAATTGTGCTTCATCAAACTGAATCACTAGCGGGATATCAATATTAAATTGAATCTGATCGCGAATATCGGCCAGATCTTCCTGGATAAATAACGGGATAAATTCATTGAGATGAATCGGTATCGGGTGGGTTTCTTTATTTTTGACCATATTCAGCGTGTCCTGAATAATCCGGTCAATCCGGGTCGCCTGTCGGCCAATCATCTGCTGGAGTAGCTGTTGCTGTTCAGTTTCTGAGTCCAGATACAAATCATTGGCCTGCACAATGGCCGCCAAGGGGTTACGAATTTCATGGGCAATACTGGCTGAGAGTTGACCCAGTGCAGCAAGTTTAAGTTGCTGCACCTGCTGATTCAGTTTTTTGGCATCCTGTAACACCAGTAGCATTAGAGTCTGATGCGGCACAATCAGTTTTTGCACCTGCACATGAATATTATAGCGACTTTGCTGGGATTCAAACTGAAAGCGCTCACCATTTTCTAGCGTTTCAAAATGGATCAGTTCAAATAAATCTGGCTGTGATTGAGATAAAGTAAATTTCTCATGGCCGTATTTGGACTCAATTCCAAGAAGATTACAGGCGGCAGGATTACTGAGTACCACATGATAGTTTTCATCCAGAACCAGATAACCGGTTTCAATCTGTTCCAGAATATAGCGGTTAATATTCTGTAAGCGATGCAGTTCCAGCGATTGAGAAAAATTCAAATTTTCCAGAATCTGAAAACGGCGCACGGCAATTTGTCCAGTGCCATAAACCACAAAAAACAAAAAGGCCAGCAGGGCGCTATTACTGATATTGCTGAGTGAAGAAAACGCAAAAATACTGCCGATAAAATGCTGATAAATAACACTAATGACTGCAATGAGGGTGACGACCAAGGCCTTTTTTGCATCTAATAATAAAGATGCAGAAAAGATAGTAATCACAAACAACAGCCCAATTTGCAGATTAGGACCGTCGCTCGCCAAAGTCAGCAAACTTAAAACGCAGACATCGCTAAAGAAAATCATAATCAGCTGCGGCTGGATCAGGCGTCTGATCCATTTCAGCACAAACAGCTGTACGGTATTGATCGCAACCCCGATTCCCAGTGCATAATAATACAGCTGCGGGTATTGATAATCGGTGGTGAGTTCGGGGTAGGTCAGCATAAAAATCAGCAACAAACCGGTGCTGATCAGCAGACGATAAGCGCTGTACCAGATACCGAGATGGTATTGATTCAGTTCAGCATAGTTTTTTTGTTGTGCCATATGCACCGGAAATCGTTAAAAGCTAAGGTTTAATGAGTCCATAGCGCATGGCCAGATGAGTCAGTTTAACATCGCTATCGATATTCAGTTTTTCAAAAATACGGTAACGATAAGTATTCACGGTTTTAACACTCACAAAGAGCTTGTCGGCAATTTCCTGGGCGCTGATACAATTCACGACCATCATCGCGACTTGCATTTCACGCTCTGACAATGCATCAAAAGGCGATTGTTGTGTATCAGAAAGGTAAGAGCTTGCTAACTGTTCCGCAATGTCTGCACTGAAATATTTGCCGCCTTGCATGACTTTGTTAATCGCACGGACCATTTCCGAAATCGGGGCCCCTTTGGTGATATAACCTTTGGCACCGGCTTTCAATAACAGGGACGGATAAGGCTCTTCTGCTAAACCGCTAACCGCCAAAACTTTGGTTTCCGGCGCACTCTGAAGTAGACGGCGCGTGGTTTCTACGCCACCAATGCCCGGCATATTCACATCTAACAAAACTACATCAGGATGATGTTGACGAACTAGAGAGATCGCTTCTTCACCAGATTCAGCTTGTCCAATTACCTGAACCTCCGCATGGTCTTCTAGCATTCTGCAAATTCCAGTACGAACTAATTCATGGTCGTCCACAACTAAAACTGTGATCACCTACGCTCTCCCTCTGTTAAAAAAATCATTTTTTTGTTACATAAAGCAAAATAAGCTTGCAATGAAAGTACAAAATTAGCAATCCTATTCGCAAGATTAAATCTGAAACTTATCACACAGTGTCAAGAACAAAAAATGTTCGGCATTGTGTTTAAATGTAAGGCATATTAGAGGTAATACGCAAATCAATCTTACCTCTGTTAGTTGAGTGAAGGAATAGTGAAGAAAATAAACAAGTCTTTAAGGCATCTACTCGGCCTGTCCGTGTTAATCAGCATGAGCACGACAAGTTTTGCTGAAATCATTATGAATTCTGGCACGGCAGAGGACGGTTCCAGCATTAGTTGGTCTTCTGAAGAAGTTAACCAGTTAATGAGCGATGATTTTAATGCGTCAGCCAATGAGCCTTCGCCACCCGGGTCTGCAACAGTGACCACCACTTTGCGTCAGGCCGGCACAGCAGCGCCAGCAGTAATCAAACCTGCTTATACTGCGCCGCAGATTATTGATACCAATCATTTTAGTAATCAACCTTCTGTCAATGCACGGGCTGCACTGGTCATGGATGCGCAAACCGGTGAAGTGCTGTTTAGCAAAAATACCAATACTGCCTATCCGATTGCATCGATTACCAAGCTGATGACAGCGGTGGTGATTTCTGATGCACGTCTGAATATGTCGGAAAAAATCACCCTGCAACAGGCTGATTTTTCCTGTTCAGGCTGTAAAAGCTCAAGCTCGACTTTAAGAGCAGGGGACAGCATGAACCGTGCTGAAGCTTTACTGTTTGCTCTGATGAAGTCCGAGAATCCGGCTGCAGCCGCTTTGGCACGGACCTATCCCGGTGGTCGATCAGCGTTTATTGCCAAAATGAATGTAAAAGCTAAAGAGCTGGGAATGAACTCCACTCGCTTTATGGAATCAACAGGTTTGCATCCGGGTAACGTGGCATCAGCTCGTGACTTGGGAATCTTGGTAAATACGGCCTCTCAATACGGCCTGATTCGTCAGTTCTCGACCACGCCAAGCTATGACTTTAACTTGGGTTATCGTGTATTGAAATCGAATAATACCAATGCCTTGGTACGTAATGGCGGATGGAATATCAATATTTCTAAAACCGGTTTTATTAATGAAGCAGGGCGCTGTGTGGTGATGCACACCACTCTGAATAACCGTCCTGTGGCAGTGGTACTTTTAGGTGCAAACAGCTCACAGGCGCGTACCAATGATGCGACCCGTTTAATGAGTTGGGTTAGCCAGCAACCTAAACGAATCTAATTGATTGGTTCATAAAAAAACCCTGCACTTGCAGGGTTTTTTTAATTCTGGCCGAAATTACATATTCGACAGAATAGAGTCTTTAACTTGAGTCATGGTCGCATCAATCGACAGCATCACAGCATCAGCACATTGCTTGATGGCAGTGTCTGGATCTTTCAGACCGTTACCCGTTACGGTACATACGATCACTGAACCTTCAGCAATTTTACCCGCTTTAATATCACGGATCGCACCGCCGACAGACGCAGCAGACGCAGGCTCTACGAATACACCTTCATACATAGAAAGCAGACGTTGAGCTTCAAGAATTTCCGCATCAGTCAGTTCATCAAACCAGCCGTTTGAATCACGAACAACCGCTTTAGCATGATTGAAGCTTTGCGGATTGCCGATACGAATCGCAGTTGCAACAGTTTCCGGGTTTTCTACTGGACCGCCACGAAGGAACGGTGCAGCACCAGAGGCTTGGTAACCTGCCATGATTGGCAAACCTGCCGGTTTAGGACCAGTGAAAGCATCAGTTTCAGCATCGTAAACGACTTGCTCAAATTCTTCTTTCGACTGGTTAGCCACCGCTTCGGTATAACCCATCCAGTGTGCAGTGATGTTACCCGCGTTACCTACAGGCAGGCAGTGATAATCCGGTGCACGACCTAAAGCTTCAACGATTTCATAAGCAATGGTTTTTTGACCTTGCAGGCGGTATGGGTTGATTGAGTTTACAATCGTTACCGGTGCCTGATCGGCAACTTCTTTAACCAGACGCATACCGTCATCGAAGTTACCGCGAATTTGCATGGTGATCGCACCATACATCATCGCTTGAGCCATTTTACCCATGGCAATTTTTCCTTCAGGGATGAGCACGAATGCTTTGATGCCAGCACGCGCAGCATATGCCGCCGCCGCCGCAGAGGTGTTACCAGTAGATGCGCAGATGATGGCTTTAGAGCCTTCTTCAACGGCTTTGGTCACCGCCATAGTCATACCGCGGTCTTTAAATGAACCAGTCGGGTTTAAGCCCTCGTACTTCACATAAATTTCAACATCTTTACCAATAATGCGTGGAATATTCTCAAGCTTGATCAGTGGAGTATTACCTTCACCCAAAGAGATCGCACGAGTAGTTGCAGACACTGGTAAACGGTCGCGATAGCGGTCAACTAAACCAGTATAACGATTGGCATTCGACATGATGATGTTCCAATTGTGTGTAGAGCTTGGCAAGGGGAATCCTCCCCTCAACCCGATTAATTATCAAGCGATTCTAAACGAATTCGTACAATTTCGCCATGAATGACGGGTAATGCTTGAATTTGTGAAAGCGCTGCATCCATTTTTGATTCGACGATAGGATCAGTCAGAATCACGATAGGAATAAGGTCTTTGGATAAACGTGGTTGCTGCATGATCGCATCAATACTGATGCCGGCACGACTGAGAATCGTGGTCACATCGGCAAGCACGCCCATCTGATCTTCGGCATTAATACGGATGTAATAGCCGGTGGTCATTTGTTCACGACTCAAGATCGGTAAATCACTGAGCGCTTCAAAAGCCAGTTGCGGAATGGTGCCTGCGCCGTCTTCTGTGTAAATAATGTCACGGACAATATCAACCACATCGGCAACAACCGCAGAAGCCGTTGGTCCCGCACCCGCGCCAGCACCATAGTACAGTGTTGGGCCAACCGCATTCGCTTGTACCAGAACCGCATTTTTCACGCCGTTAACATTGGCAATCAGCTGGTCATCTGGAATCAGAGTCGGGTGTACACGGAGTTCAATCCCGGCATCGGTACGGCGTGCAATACCCAGGTGTTTAATCCGGAAACCGAGGTCTTCGGCATATTTCACATCTTGTGCAGTGATTTTGCCAATGCCTTCAGTAAAGACTTTGTCAAACTGTAGTGGAATACCAAAGGCACATGAGGCCAGAATCGTTAGCTTGTGAGCTGCATCAATTCCTTCCACATCAAAGGTCGGATCGGCTTCGGCATAACCGAGTTCTTGAGCTTCTTTTAGCACATCTTCAAAAGCGCGGCCTTTTTCACGCATTTCACTAAGAATGAAGTTACCCGTGCCGTTAATAATACCGGCCAGCCATTCAATCTTGTTGGCTGCCAGACCTTCACGAATCACTTTAATAATCGGAATGCCACCAGCCACTGCGGCTTCATAGGCAATCTGTACGGCATTGTCTTCAGCCGCTTTAAACAGTTCGTTGCCGTGTTCAGCCAAGAGTGCTTTGTTGGCCGTTACAATATGTTTGCCATGTTTCATGGCTTCCATAATAATTTCAAAAGCAGGATGAATTCCGCCCATGACTTCCACCACGACGTCTACATCAGGTTGACGTACGATGTCCATCAAGTCGGCACTTTGTTTGACCGATTCTGGCAGATCCAGATCAGGACGTGGACGACGGGTGCCTACATGGGTAATTTCAATTTCACGACCGGTGCGACGTTTGATCTCAGCAGCATTTTCTTTTAATAGTTTCAAGGCACCACCACCTACAGTACCAAGACCGAGGATTGCCAGACGAACTGGTTTCACGTCACACTCCAAATATAAACAGTTTTTTACAAGAGCCTAGATCATAGCTAAAAAACCCGCCTGACTCTAGGGTCATTTCAGAATATCTTTATCTATAAAATAAAGTTAAATAACGTATTAAAATGAGTTATTTAAGCCGATTCAATAATTCCGATGTAGACAGGTAACCGCCCAGATAAGTACCTTCTGAATTATAAATGGCAGGGGTGCCATTCACGCCCATATTCAGACCCATTTGATATTGATCTTGAACAGGATTTTCACATTTCTCTGCACTAATCTGTGCGCCTGAAATCGCCTGGTCAAAGGCACTGCGACGGTCGGCACTGCACCAGATTGCTTCCATGGCCGGCATATGCTGTTCACCACGCGGCCAGGCGATATAACGCACTTCAATGCCTTTGGCATTCATCTCATCCATTTGCTCATGGAATTTATGGCAATACGGACAGCTGACATCGGTAAACACATAAACCACATGCTTGGCTTTGCCTTTAGCTGGATAGACCAGTAAGTCGGCTGGCTTGAGTTCAGCAAAGAGTTTATTGTTGATGCCTGCTTGCAGGTTCTCGCTGACATTGTGCAGCTGTTTGTCACCGAGACGGATCACATCGCCCTGAATCAGATATTTACCGTCACTGGTGACATAGACCGCAGACATGCCTTCCAGGCTGACCCAGAACAGGTTCGGGACTTCGGTGGCTTTAATGTCGGTGATTTTGGCACTGATGCCGGCAGTCTTGAAATGCTTTTCCAAGGTCGAAACCAGGCGCTGTTGGGCATTACGTTCGGTCAGGGTAGAGGCTTCGCCCGTCGCCGGTGCGCTCGCAGTCAACTCTTGCTTTTTATCGTTGTTAGTGGAATTGGAACACGCAGTCAGGCCCAAACCAGCAGCAAGTGTGCAAGCCATAAAAATTTTTGAGCGGGCAAATGTCATAAAAAACCCTTTTCTTCTTGGATTAAAAACAGAGCATTAGCATAACAAAAAAAAATACCCACACGTCAAACTTCTCAGTTTATTCCATCCGGATATGTTTTAAGCTCGTGGATGATGGGTCGCGTGTAGCTGTTGCATCCGTACTTGTGCTACATGGGTATAAATTTGGGTGGTAGACAGATCAGTATGCCCGAGCAGCATCTGTACCACGCGTAAGTCTGCGCCATGATTGAGTAAATGCGTCGCAAAGGCATGGCGCAAGGTATGCGGTGACAGTTCGGACTGGATTCCGGCCTGCAGCGCATAACGCTTAATGGCATACCAGAAATTCTGCCGGCTCATGATGCCGCCATGCTGGGTCAAAAACAGATAATCGGTCGAAGTCTTATACAGTTGCGGACGGGCTTCATTCAGATATTTTTCTACCCATTCACAGGCCATTTGTCCCATCGGCACCAGACGTTCTTTATTGCCTTTACCGACAATCCGTAAATAACCCTGTTTTAAGTTGATCAGTTCCAGACGTAAGTTAATCAGTTCGGTCACCCGGAGTCCGCAGGCATACAGCACTTCGAACATGGCTCGATCACGCAGTCCTAATGCTGTGTTGATATTAGGGGCATGAATTAAGGCTTCGACATCTGCTTCGGAGAGATCTTTGGGTAAGGCCCGGCCCAGTTTTGGGGTTTTATGTGCAGCCACCGGATTGTCGCTACGCAGTTTTTGCTCGCGCAGAAATTTATAAAATGAACGCAAGGCAGACAGGCAGCGGGCAATCGAACGTGGACTTTTTTGCTGTTTGGTCAGCGCAATCAGTACATCGGAAATATCATCATGATTCCATTCCGGTAGAGGCTTGCTCAGGCATTCTGCACATTGCACCAGATCGGACAAATAGGCATTGCGGGTATGCGGGCTGACCGTTTGCGCAATCAGATAATCACGAAAACCCTGTAAATAACTGAACGCATCAGGAATCTGGACAGGGGCAGGAATACGGGGTTTTTTATTCAGCATAGGGTGAAAGGATCTGATCTGAAAAAGCGATAATCGGGATTGGTATTCTCTACTGTAGTTTAATTTTATGACAGTGTCGATGTGGTATAAGGCTAAATCGAAATGTAATTAATCTTATTTGTTAATTATTCTCATTTGTTTGTATACTGTACAAAATAGTTTAGGAATTTCACGGTGCGTTTGTCTGATTTAAAAGCAAAACAAATTGCCATCATTCGAAAAGTGAGTCGAACAACTGATGGTGAAAGTGCTCTACACGATGTCGTCGCGAGTCGTTTGGAAACTTTAGGCTTTGTACCAGGTACAAAGGTACAGGTCATTACTAAAGGTATTTTTGGTGGAGATCCCATTTTGATTCAAGTTGGATTCACACGTTTTGCTTTGCGTAAATCAGAAGCAGCCAAAATTGAAATCGAACAGGCGGTGTCGGCATGAGTCATACATTACGTATTGCCCTTGTCGGTAACCCTAACTGCGGTAAAACTTCATTATTCAACCATTTAACCGGAACGCGCCAAAAAGTCGGTAACTATGCGGGTGTGACGGTTGAACGTAAAGTCGGTACGTTTCAGCTTGCCTCAGGCAAAGCGGTACGGGTACTGGATTTGCCGGGAACCTATAGTCTGGATGCAACCAGTCCGGATGAAGAAATCACCCGCAACGTCGTACAAGGTAAAATTGCGGAAGAGCAGGAGCAGGATGCATTTTTATGTGTGGTAGATGCCACCAATCTGAAACTGCATCTGGGTCTGGTGCTGGAAATGATTGCACTGGGTCGTCCGGTGCTGGTTGTGCTGAACATGATGGATGAAGCACGCCGTCGTGGCATGCAGATCAATACCCAGAAGCTGTCTGAGCGACTGGGCGTACCTGTGGTAGAAACGGTGGCTGTGCGCAATTCAGGGATTGAAAACCTGAAAAATGCGCTGGATCAAGGCAAGTATTCTGTACCACAGACCGAACTCAGCGGCTTGAAAGGTGACAGTCACCAGCGCGTGGAAAACATTCTGAATGACGTGGTTAATTTCGTCGATCAGGAAGATAAACGTACAGATTTTCTTGACAAGATTTTTCTGCATCCGGTATTGGGCTTAATTAGTCTGGCCGTGATGATGTTCGTGATTTTCCAGGCGGTATTTGCCTGGGCTGCGCCGTTTATGGATGGGATTGAATCCTTCTTTGGCTGGCTGGGTGAGTTCCTCGGCGAATATATTTCTCATCCCTTGCTGAATAGTCTGGTGGTAGATGGGATTATTGCCGGTGCAGGCGGAGTAGTCGTATTCCTGCCACAAATTCTGATTCTGTTCTTCTTTATTCTGGTACTGGAAGAATCGGGTTATTTACCGCGTGCAGCATTCTTGCTCGATAAACTGATGTTTAAAGCCGGTTTGTCAGGACGTGCCTTTATTCCGTTATTGTCCAGCTTTGCCTGTGCCATTCCGGGGATTATGGCATCGCGGACCATTAGTGATCCACGAGATCGTTTAACCACGATTTTTGTTGCACCTTTAATGACCTGTTCGGCGCGTTTGCCGGTTTATGCCTTGCTGATTGCGGCATTTATACCGGCACAAACTGTCTGGGGCTTCCTGAATCTGCAAGGTCTGGTGCTCTTCGGTCTGTATATGGCGGGTATCGTAAGTGCTTTGCTGGTGTCTTTTGTGTTGAAATTCTTCCACAAAGATAAATCACAGCACATGCTGCTGATGGAACTGCCAAGCTACCGTTTTCCGGACTTGAAGAACGTTTGGATCGGCTTATTGGATCGCGGCAAAATCTTCTTGAAACGTGTCGGCGGCATCATCTTCGCCTTATCGATTGTGCTGTGGTTCCTGTGTACGTTCCCGCAGCCACCAGAAGGCGCAACCCTGCCGGCCATTGATTATTCATTGGCAGGGATGCTCGGTCATCTGATGCAACCGATCTTTGCACCCCTCGGTTTTAACTGGCAGATCTGTATTGCCCTGATTCCGGCGATGGCAGCGCGTGAAGTGGTCGTTGCAGCACTGGGCACAGTCTATGCAATGTCGGCAGTTGATGAAGATGCGATGTCTGAAGGTCTGGCTGCGCTGATCAGCGGTGGAGGTGATCTGGGCTGGTCAGTGGCGACAGGTTTGTCTTTGCTGGTGTGGTTTATTTATGCACCACACTGTCTGGCGACCCTGGCAACGGTGAAACGTGAAACGGGTTCCTGGAAAACTGTCAGTATCATGACCATTTACCTGTTTGGTCTGGCATATTTCATGTCATTCCTGACTTATCAAATTGCTTCATATTATTTGGGCTAAATCTCAGTTTGGCCTTGGCCAATTGAGTGTGCTGCATTGTATATGTATGGGAGATTGAGATGATTGAAATTTTCATTGTGGCAGCACTGGTGCTTTGGAGCATGCTGGTCGTATTCAAAAAGGTGTTTCCGAACACCTCTAACTCAGTCTTCCAGAAGCTGTCTGATGCCTGTGCAGCCAAGGGCTGGAAGCGTCTGGCCAAATGGCTGCAACCGGGTATGGCTGCAGGCTGTGGTGGCAACTGTGCCTGTCCGGTTTCAGAAAAAAGTTCAGAAGAAAAGCCAGCCCAACAAGCGGTGAAATGGAAATAATTTCCTTTTCTGGCTGAATTTTAAAAACCGTCATGATCATGACGGTTTTTTTACGCATGGACACAAAAAAATGTGCAGAAAAGCCAATCAGAAAAGGCATTCAAAACAGCAAAGTGCTACCATTTCGTCAGTTTCAAAATAGACCAAAATATGGGGCGAAAATGTTAATACAACGTGGTGGGTTAAAAGTCGTTGCAGGACTCGGAATATCAGGTGTTGCAGCAGTCAATTTCTTGCATAGTCAGGGCTACCGCGTTGCAGTAACAGATTCTAGAGCTAACCCGCCCGGACATGACCAGATACCCGCTGAGGTTCAGACCAGTTTTGGTCAGTTTGATGCCGAGCTGTTGCTGTCTGCAGAAGAAATCGTGATCAGCCCGGGGCTTGATCCTAAACTTCCTGAAATTCAGGCAGCGATTAACAAGGGTATTCCGGTGGTCAGTGAAATCCAGATTTTACGTCGTGCTACGGATAAGCCTATTGTGGCGATTACCGGTTCTAATGCCAAAAGTACCGTGACTACCTTGATTGGCCTGATGGCAGCAGATGCAGGCAAAAAAGTCGCTGTCGGTGGTAACTTAGGCCGTCCTGCGCTAGACCTCACCAAAGATGATCCTGAGCTGTATATACTTGAGCTGTCCAGTTTTCAGCTGGAAACCACCTCAAATCTGGCGGCTGAAGTCGCGGTGGTGTTGAACATGAGTGAAGATCATCTGGATCGTCATGGCGATATGATGGGTTATCATACGGCGAAACACCGGATTTTCCAGGGTGTGAAAAAAGTCGTCTATAACCGTGATGATTCTCTGACCCGTCCGTTGGTACCGGACGTAACACCGATCCAAAGCTTCGGCCTGAATGCACCAGATATGAACCAGTACGGTATTCTCAAGGATACGGATGGCAGCATCTGGCTGGCGCGTGGTCGTGAGCGTCTGCTGAAAAGTACCGAGATGTATATGCAGGGCACGCATAATGTTGCCAATGCCTTGGCCTGTCTGGCGCTGGGTGAAGCGATTGGCCTGCCACTGGAAAGCATGCTGAACACCTTGAAGACCTTTAAAGGTCTGGAACATCGCTGTGAATTCGTTAAAGAAGTGCAGGGCGTACGTTATTATAACGACTCCAAAGGTACCAATATCGGCGCAACCTTGGCAGCACTGGACGGTCTCGGCATGGCCATTGAAGCCCAAGGCGGTAAGGTCGCGATTATTCTCGGTGGTCAGGGCAAAGGGCAGGACTTTAAAGCCTTGCGTGAATCATTAAGCAAATATGCCAAAGTAGCGGTATTAATCGGTGAAGATCGTCCCGTCATTGAAGCAGCGATTGCGGGTACGACTGAACTGATTCATGCGGACAGCTTGCAGCAGGCAGTAGAAATCTGCCAAAAGCACACTCAGGCACATGATGTCGTGCTATTGTCTCCTGCATGCGCAAGTTTTGATATGTTCTCGGGTTATCCTGAGCGTGGTCGCAAGTTTGTTGCGTATGTGAATGAACTCAATTAAGAATAACAAGGATTCGTGATATGGCTGGGTTTGCTCAGACTACGATCAATAAATTAAATCAATTTTATACGCAGTGGATACCTAGAATACCTGCTGAAGTGAATCCACGGAATGTATTGATTTTCTGTGTGTTGGCTTTGCTCTGCATTGGTTCGATCATGGTGGCATCGGCCTCGATGCCCTATGCAGAACGTATGCATGAAAATCCGTTTCACTATATTAGCCGACATGGGATTTCGATTTTTGTCGCTGCCGTAGCAGCTTTTCTGGCTTATAAAATCCCCTTAAAAGTCTGGTTTAATAACACTTTCTTTTTGTGGATTATTACCATCGTACTTTTGGTGGCCGTGCTATTTGTCGGGACGGAAGTCAATGGTTCCAAACGCTGGATTCGGATCGCAGGCTTTACCTTACAGGCTTCGGAAGTCGCCAAAGTGATGATGGCAATTTTTACTGCAGACTACGTGGTGCGCCGTGCGGAAGAAGTACGGAATAATATCAAGGGTCTGGTCCGTTTAAGTGCCATCATGGGTGCTACCGTCGGTTTGATTATTCTCGAGCCTGACTTGGGTGCAACCGTGGTAATTACCTTAACCATGCTTGGCGTGTTCTTTCTGGCGGGTGCGCCGTGGATTCAGTTCGGTGTGGCTTTTATGACCTTGGTCGGCGCATTTGCTGCCGCGATTCTGTTGGAACCGTATCGTCTGCAACGTCTGCTGTCTTTTTCGAATCCTTGGGAAGATCCCTTAGGCACCGGTTATCAGCTCTCTAATGCCCTTATGGCCTTTGGCCGTGGGGAATGGGCAGGGGTAGGCTTGGGGCATAGTATCCAGAAAATGTCTTATTTGCCTGAGGCGCATACCGATTTCATGCTGGCAATTTTGGGTGAAGAATTTGGCTTTTTAGGTATTTCAACCATCCTGATCTTGTCCTTCACCATGCTGGTTTGCTGTATCCGCATTGGACACCGCGCCTTGCAGCATCAATATTTGCGTGCCGGCTATCTGGCTTATGGCATCAGTATCATTTTCCTGTTACAGATTCTGGTGAATGCCGGTATGAATATGGGCATGTTGCCGACCAAGGGTTTGACCTTGCCATTTATTAGTTATGGCGGTTCATCCCTGATTATCTGTGCGGTCATGATCAGTCTGATTCTGAAAATTGATTCGACCACGCGTCAGGTCAATCCAAGCCGCGAAGAATCAAGCTTCTAGATTGGAGTTTCGTCCTGGCTCTGGCTGAGCATGGTCCAGTACCGTGCTCGGCATTGCGGTTCCACAATTGGAACAGGTCACAAAAGCAGATTTAGGCTTGGAAAGTGGAATCAAGGGTATAAAAAATAAAGAAAAATAATTACGCTGCTGTTTTAGCTCATAGCCCGAACGAGTACGGCAGACCGGACACAGAAACTGGCTTTTCTCAATGGTTTTGGTTTTAGGGCCGACGCCAAAAATAAAAAACATACTCTTCTTCCTATCTATTTTTCATTGTAGAAGTCTAGCTTAAGTGAAAAGCTGTTTTTATAAATAGTGACCTTGTAGCTCAGTTGTATGTGGAATCTGCTCGATATCCCATTGCGCCACTGCCTGTTGCAGCATCCGTTCGGGAGTGTCCAAATCAACTTCAGCCTGATGCAAAGCCTGAAGTGCCTGTTTTAATAATTGTGGCGCCTGACTTAAATCCAGTCCTTGGGCCAGATTCTGTTTTGAAAGTTTTTGCCCCTGATCATTCATTGCCAGCGGTAGATGCATATAGCTTAGACGCGGATAACCGAGTAACTGCCCCAGATAGATTTGCCGTTCGGTATTATCTAAAAGATCAGCTCCACGTACCACGTGGGTCATCCCTTGCAGATAATCATCGACCACTACAGCCAGTTGGTAATTGATAATGCCATCACGACGTTTTAAGACAAAATCACCCAGATCTTTTTTTAGTTCTGAACAGTGCCGACCTTGTAGCCGGTCTTCAAAACAGATTTCAACATCTTCAACTTTTAGGCGAATGGCTTGATGCTCAAAAGCCAGACTCAAGTCGCGGCAGGTATTCTGATAGATGTGGTTGGAACCTAGCATTTTACGGGTGCATTGGCAGGCATAAACCAGACCTTGCTGACGTAATTGCTGAATGACGTCTTCGTAAATATCTAAACGGTCTTTCTGGAAAATGATTTCGGCATCAGGTTCAAGCTGAAAGGCTTCCATGGCACGCAGGATATGCTCTTCGCTGCCGCGATAAATGCGGGGAATATCGGTATCTTCAATCCGGACCAGCCATGTGCCTTGATTGGCTTTGGCATCGCAGTAACTGGCAACTGCGGTAATGAGGGAGCCAAAATGCAAAGGGCCGGTTGGCGATGGCGCGAACCGGCCCACATAAGCCATCCTGTTGTCCCCCTCCTTTTTTAAAGGAGGGGTTAGGGGAGGATTATTTACAGACATACTTAACCGTTATTTTGCTTCTCTTTGATCTCTGCAAGGGTTTTGCAGTCAATACATAAAGTAGCCGTTGGACGTGCTTCTAAACGACGCAAGCCAATCTCGATACCACAAGTTTCACAGAAACCATAGTCATCATTCTGGATTGCTTCGATCGACTGTTCGATTTTACGAATCAGTTTACGTTCACGGTCACGGGTACGTAACTCAATCGCAAACTCTTCTTCCTGAGTCGCACGGTCATTCACATCTGGAAGAGCAGTATTTTCGTCTTGCATCGTATTCAGGGTACGATCCACTTCTGACATCAACTCAGCTTTCCAAGCCAGCAAGATTTGGCGGAAATGCTGAAGCTGACCTTCAGACATGTATTCTTCATTTTTTTTAGGTTGATAAGGTTCAATACCAAATAAGCTAGCAGTAGAACCACCGTCAGTCGTTTTAGGCTTAGATTTGCGTATGCGCTTTGCAGCTTTCTCTTCTACAACATCAGTTTGATTGTCTAAGACTTGATTTTGGTTGTCATTCGCCATTTAGGGCATTCCTCATCTATGCGTATGATTGCTACGCAAAAAATATGGTGATATGCAGTTTTTTATCCACCCTGTAGAAAGATTATCCTCCTATGGGGGCCGTCATCATATAGACTTTTTATGCTTATTGATAGTCTTTGATGTCTGGACTATGCATATCACATTTCCTTTGGTTGCAATAAAGTAATGCAAAAAAAACAAATTGAAAAGTTAATAACCTGAAATTTCGGTATTAATATTTTGCTGGCTCAATGCCACCCGTTCAATATAGGTATCAAACTCACCATTTTGTTGCAAATGTAATACACGATAACCTGGTGCCGCCTGATCTAGCGCGAAATCTTCACTTTTAGGTTTAAACTGCACACTGGTCGATGGCGTGGATAAAAAGTAGATGCCATGCCATTCGTTGCAGGAATCCTGATGCACATGACCAAACAGAACCAGCTTGATATTATGATGCCGAGCCAGTACATCTTTTAAATCTTCAGCATTTTTCAGCCGATGCTGATCAATCCAGTACGATTTCATCGCAAAAGGATGATGATGGCAAGCGACAATGACATGCTGATGCTTAAATTCAAGCAATAATTGGTCCAATTGATCGAGTTGAGCTTGTTCCACCCAGCCATCGATCTTGCCTTGAACGGCACTATTTAACAGGATCATGGTCCAGGTGCCAAAATGAATGGCATGTACCTGATTCGCATGCTGGTGAAAAGGGAACACCCGAGAATCGTCATGGTTACCTGGAATCTGATAATACGGCACGTTTAAAGACTGGACAAATGCTAAATAGCGTTGATAAGTCTGCTCGACCGGCACCTGTGCCAGATCACCGGTATGAATCAGTGCATCCATTTGGGGAAAGCGCTGTTGGATCTGCTGCATCACTTCGTGAAAACTCTGCTCGGGATTCATCCGGGCAAATTCCAGCTCTTCCCGATCCATCAAATGGGTATCAGAAATCTGGATAATGGTCCAATCTGGCTGTGTGTTTATGCTTGACTGCTGAAAACTCATGTCTTTCCCCTTAGACATATTCCTGCAGTATGAATATGTTGTTGCAACCATTGCAAGGCCATAATGACAGGTGCATTTCTTAAGCGACCATTCGTGAGCAAGGACGGAATATCAGCATAATCCAGAATATGCAGCTGGATATTTTCACCTTCATCCGGCATGCCAAAAATACCGCCCTGTTCAGGCAATTCGGTCTGCGCCACATATAAATGAAATAATTCGGAACATGCCCCGGCGGACGGATAGAAGCTGAAAATGTGCTGCAGCTCATCCAGGATACAGCCTGATTCTTCGAGTGCTTCGCGACGGATGCATGTTTCAGGCGCTTCATCGCCATCCAGAACGCCAGCAATTACTTCGAGTTGCCAAGGAGAGTCGATATCATCCAGTCCGCCAATCCGGAACTGTTCAATCAGGCCGAATTTCTGCTGTTGATGGTTGTACATCAGCACACCCGCTGCTTCAGGCCGATGAATCAGCTCACGTTGCAAAACAGGGGTTGAGCTTTCCTGATTAAATAAACGGTGTTTCAGGCTGACTTTTTCTACCTGAATAAATCCCCGGTACAAGAACTCACGTGCCTCTACGCTAAAGTCTTTTTTATTATAAGAGGCCTGTTTAATAATATTCATATGCTCAGATAGAATGAGTTGATTTATTTTCATCCTATCTGAGTTTTTTTTGAAGACAACTGTTTTTTTTACAGTTTTATAGTTTGTGGTATAAATTTTGACCAGAGTTGTGGAAGCTGGCTTTCATCTGATCCATGCCGGCTTCAATTTCGGCCTGAGAGCTTGCTGGCTGATCAGGATTGGCCTGTTGACTGGCATAATCACGAACATTCTGGCTAATCTTCATTGAACAGAACTTTGGTCCGCACATGGAACAAAAGTGCGCGGATTTATGCGCGGCTTTCGGCATGGTTTCATCATGCATGCTGCGCGCCGTGTCCGGATCCAGACTCAAGTTAAACTGGTCTTCCCAGCGGAACTCAAAACGCGCCTTGGACAGGGCATTATCCCGGGCCTGTGCTCCCGGATGACCTTTGGCCAGATCGGCTGCATGCGCGGCAATCTTGTAGGTAATAATGCCGTCTTTGACATCCTTTTTATTGGGTAAACCGAGATGCTCTTTCGGCGTCACATAACACAGCATTGCGGTGCCGTACCAGCCAATCATCGCGGCTCCTATTGCCGAAGTAATATGGTCATAACCCGGTGCGATATCGGTGGTGAGTGGCCCCAAGGTATAAAAGGGTGCTTCTTTACAGACTTCCAGTTGCAGATCCATATTTTCCTTGATCATATGCATCGGGACATGCCCCGGACCTTCGATCATCACCTGAACATCATGCTCCCAGGCACGATGGGTCAGTTCGCCCAAAGTTCTGAGTTCGGCAAATTGTGCTTCGTCATTGGCATCCTGCACACAGCCTGGACGTAAGCCATCACCCAGACTGAACGATACGTCATAAGCTTTCATGATTTCGCAGATTTCATCGAAATGGGTATACAGGAAGTTTTCCTGATGATGTGCCAGACACCACTGCGCCATGATCGAACCGCCACGCGATACGATACCGGTCAAACGGTTGGCCGTCAGCGGTACATATCTTAAAAGCACGCCGGCATGAATGGTGAAATAGTCCACGCCTTGTTCGGCTTGTTCAATCAGGGTGTCTTTAAAGATCTCCCAGCTCAGGTCTTCGGCCACACCATTGACTTTTTCCAGTGCCTGATAGATTGGTACGGTTCCGATCGGCACTGGAGAATTCCGGATAATCCATTCCCGGGTTTCATGAATATTTTGGCCAGTCGAAAGATCCATGATCGTGTCTGCACCCCAGCGCGTGGCCCAGGTCATTTTCGAGACTTCTTCTTCGATACTTGAACCGAGTGCAGAATTACCGATATTGGCATTGATTTTGACCAGAAAATTACGCCCGATAATCATCGGTTCCAGTTCCGGATGATTGATATTGGCCGGAATAATCGCGCGGCCGGCGGCGACTTCCTGACGCACAAATTCTGGCGTAATTTCAGTCAGGTTTTTTGCACCAAAATTCTGGCCCGGATGCTGCCGCATATCGACACCATCGAGTTGACGTAGGTTTTCACGAATGGCAATGTATTCCATTTCCGGTGTGATAATGCCTTGCTTGGCATAATGCATCTGGGTGATGTTGCGGCCGCATTTGGCTTTGCGTGGTTTTTGAATATGCGCGAAACGGATCGCAGCGGTACGGATATCGCGTAAACGCTGGCGGCCAAATTCAGAACTGAGCTGATCCAGAATTTCACTATCGTTGCGCTGCTCAATCCAGCTTTCACGAATATTCGGCAGACCTTTGTTCAGGTCAATCGTCACGTTGGGGTCGGTATACACACCCGAAGTGTCATAGACCATCAAAGGTGGATTATGTTCGCCGCCCAGACTGGTCGGGGTTTCACTTAAGGAAATTTCCCGCATGGGTACCTGAATATCAGGACGGGAACCTTGCAGATAGACTTTACGTGAAGCGGGTAGAATTCGCGTTAAATCGCGTGCTTCCTGTTCATGAGCGGAGAGAGAAGTTTCAGAAGAAAGATTCGTTAACTGGTTCATGGCTATGATCCTTATGAATGACATCAACGAATCAAGCACGACCAAAAACGTAGGCAGATTTATCCTGAACAGATAAAGCAAGGGCTGGGTTTTTAGCTGGCTTGATTCCTACGCAGGTATTAACCTGATCAGGTTCAACGGTACTCATGCTCAATTCCTGATAACAATAAAAGGAATCACATGATCTCAGCGAGGCATTACTCGCGCTCCGTCAAGCGAGGCTAAAGCTTAGCTCAGTTTAGGCAGAATAAACAGGTCTAAATCGCTCAACTTTAAGCAAGGATTGATTTAGACATGGTCATACTGATTGAAGGTGAAACTGATCCCAACTAGATACAGATGGCATCGGTAAAACAGTCTTTATCATATTTTTGTGAAGGTGGACTGATCTGGGCATAGTACAGAATCTGTTCTGCTTCCGAGCGGTTTCTATAATCGGCAGGCAAGACTTGCTGGCGCTGTTCCGGAGTCATGTCCAGAAACTCCAGAAATAGGCGTGCCTGTGTGGACAGCGTTGATTTCTGGCCGCTCGACAGCCCGATAATAGTTTCCAGATGACTGGTATCCACGGCATAGCGATCGCGATAATCTTCCGACACCGGTGATTGCTCGGTACCTCTAAACAGGAAATAGGTATATTGCTTCAGCAGATATTCAGCATCGCGTTTATAACTGCTATTCGGATAAGTCTTGAGATAGTCTTCCCAAAGCAGACTGCGGGCTGCAATATCAGCGGCTTCAATCTGCAGGCGTTTTTCCGTCAGCACCGGCTCCATATTCTGTTCCGCCAGATTTTCAATAAAGGCTTTTTCAGCGGCTGGTAAATAAGGGGCAAAAATACGCACCAGATATTCCGGGCTGCGGCGATAATGTAAAGTGCCATCACCCAGATCCAGCAGTTCTACATAAGCCTGCCCCTTGTGTTTTAACAGATACTGGTCACGTGAGGTGAGCTGTTGAAAATGCGCATGCTGAATGGTCGGATGCTGGGCCATTTCCAGTGCATACTGCTCAAAGGCGCGTTGCTGAAATTCGGTGCGATCTACCTTTAAAAAGCGCTGATACATTTCGGTAGAGCGTTGCATCAGGTGCTTCTGCTCCGCCAATTCCATCAACGGCAGGCACACTTTAAGATCCTGATTAATTTGTTCCAGCGCAAACGTCGTGCGCTGGTCATTAATCTGGGACATATTTTTTTCAATATTCTGGCACATGAGGCTAAAGTCACTGACTGGACTTTGCGTTTGCTTCGCCTCAGTCTGTTCGACCTGGATCTGTGGATCTGAGGGCTGTTGGCAGCCCCCAAGAAGCAGCACGCTACCAGCAAACAAACAGGCTTTGAATATCGACGGGAATGGCATTAACACTATGCTTCAGGACTCTGTATATATAGGTGAATTCAGAAAATAACGGCCTTACTGGGAGATATTGTATAGATCAAACTAAAATACTATGTTTAGTATTGTGAATTGCTTTGTTACATTGCCGGTATGGGAGCCAGAAAATTGAATTAATGATGGATAAAAATTGATCTTTATATTAAAAAATTAATAAAAATCATACGTAAAAATTCAAGAGATCTCTTTAGTATGGCTTAGCTTAAAGCGCCAGAATTTTTTGATCTGAATGGCTGTTAGGGGTTAACACTATAAAATGAAATTAAAACTCAGTGTCATGGCCGGTTTATTGCTATTAATTAGTCCGGCGATTTTTGCCCTGGATTTACAAGAAGCGTATGCACGCGCCCAGCAAAATGATCCAAATTGGCAGGCGAATGTGTTGCAGTACCAATCCGATCAGCTCAATCTGGGGATTGCCAGCGGAAATTTGCTGCCGACCGTGACTTTATCTGGGAATGTGACCCGTAAAAACCAGTCGACCGATACACCGGCCGATCCACAATTTGCCAGTTTGACTACCTCAAGTACTACAACCCGTCAGGTGGCAGTTACTGCACGTCAGCCTTTATTCCGCTGGGATGCCTGGCAAGGCTATAAGCAGGTCAAGACCTCGGTCGAACTCAGTGAAGTCAATCTGCGGCTGCAAAAACAGCAGCATATTTTACAGGTGGCCGAAGCTTATTTTAATATCTTGCGTCAGCAGTCTTTGACTAAGGCTTATTTACAGGAAGAGCAGGCACTGTCTGAACAGTTACGTATGATGAATGCTAAGCTCAAAGAAGGTTTTGTAGCGCGTAGTGAGGTCAGTGAAGCTAATGCCCAGTATCAAAGTGCCCAAGCCAACCGGATTTCGACTAAAGTTCAGCTGGTACTGGCCCAAGAACAGCTGGCACAGTTAATCGGCCCTTATCAGGAAAATCTGGCGGTATTACGCAACGATTTCCAGTTCCAGAAACCGGTTCCAAGTGATATGCAGTCCTGGACCGAATTGGCACAAAACCAGAATCTGAATATTCTGCAAGCGCGTCTGCAAAAGCGCTATTCTGAAGATGCCAAACGGGTCGAGCAGGCTGCACTCTATCCGCAGGTCGAAGCGGTCGGAACCTATGGCTATTTAAAGCAAAGTCCGGCCACGATTATCTCCAGCAATGGAGATTTCGACCAGATAGGTGTGGAAGTGAACTGGAATGTATTTAGCGGTGGACGCACACAAAAAAGTATCCGTCAGGCCGGTGTCAATGTGCAAAAAAGTGAAGCGCAACTGGATGCGGCCATCCGCAAAGCCAATACCGATGTGAAACAGTCTTTTATGCAAGTAGAAACCGATCAGGCCAAACTGAATGCACGTAAAGCCGCGATGGACTCTTCGGAAATTGTCTCACAAGCGTCTAAAGCCCAATATCAGGAAGGCTTAAAAACCATGGTCGATGTGTTGCTGGCACAGCGTAATGCCTTTTCTGCCAAGACCGATTATTTGAATGCCAAATATGATTATCTGTTGCATGTGCTGCAATTGCAGGCCTCGGTCGGGCAGTTAACCGAAAAGGAACTGGCAGAGCTGAATGCCTGGCTGATTGAATATGATTCGCCTCAGCCTCTATGAGGCTACTATTGTCATCAAACTTTCATCATAGATATGCTTTAATATGATTTATTATTGATCATTGTCCTCTATCGTTCAGGAGTAGCTTTCCTTGTGTCCAAATAATCCTGTATTAAGTCATCACATTTCTTCGCAATTTAATGAAGAACTGCAGGACGTAAATACCAAATTCATGACGATGGGCGGACTGGTAGAACAGCAGGTAGCTAATGCCATTCATGCCCTATTGGACACAGATGTCTCAATGGCAGTAGATGTGCAGTTTCAAGATAATGTCGTCAATCAGATGGAACGAGATATTGATGAAGCGCTGACCCTGATTCTGGCGCGCCGTCATCCTGCCGCGATTGATTTACGTATGGTGCTTGCCATGTCCAAGGCCAATACCGATCTGGAACGGATTGGCGATGAAGCCTCGAAAATAGGCCGAATTGCACAAAGCTTATGTGAAGAGGGCGGCTCACCGCGCGGTTATATGGAAACCCGGCATATTGGCAACCAGGTGCGGGTGATGATTCATGATGCACTGGATGCTTTTGCGCGTCTGGATGTAGATCAAGCTTTGAAGGTCATGTTGGCAGATGCGGATATTGACCGTGAGTATCAATCAGCCACACGTACGCTTATGACTTATATGATTGAAGATCCGCGGCATATCAGTCGTGTCATCAATGTATTATGGGTGCTGCGTTCGCTAGAAAGAATTGGCGATCATGCCCGGAATATTTCGGAACAGGTGATCTATATGGTCAAAGGTTTTGATGTGCGTCATACCAGCGTTGAAGAAATTGAACAGAAAGTTCAGCGTTAAACGTTCCAGACTTAAATAAAAAAACCTCCAGCTCGGAGGTTTTTTATTGGGATAGAAAAGCTAACTATGAGTTTCTTCCTCAGCATCATCTTCAAAAGTTTTGGCAATTTTTTCAATATTTAGGCTCTTGGCCATCGCATCAAAGATTTCCTTATATACGCCTTGCTGATGATAAAGCTGATCGTGTTCACCATGTTCAGCAATCGTTCCTTCTTTCATCACATAGGTATAATCTGCATCAATAATCTGCGACAGGCTATGCGAAATGATGATCACGGTACGGCCTTGCTTGATCTGGTCCAGACTTTGTTTGATCTGTTCCGTGGCAATTGCATCCAGACTCGCCGTCGGTTCATCCAGAAAAATGATTGGTGGATTTTTCAGGAACATCCGTGCCAAGGCAATCCGTTGCTGCTGGCCGCCAGACAGCATCAAGGCATCGCTGTCATAGCCATCCGGTAACTGTAAAATCTGCTCATGAATCGAGGCTTTTTCTGCCGCTTCAATTACATCCTCCATTGAGGCAGTAGTTTTGCCGTAGCGGATATTGTCAAAGATGGTGCCCTGAAAAATATGGTTTTTTTGCAAGACCAGACCAATATGATCGCGTAGATATTGGGTGTCATAATCTTTCAGATTAATGCCATCCAGTTTGATCTGGCCTTGCTGCGGTTCATAAAATTTATCCAGCAGACTGATCAGGGTGGATTTTCCGGCACCCGATAAGCCCACCAAGGCGGTAATTTTATTGGGGCGAATTTCCATATCAATATCTTTCAGAGCATGGTGGCCGTTTGGATAATAAAAATTCACGCCACTGAGTTCAAACTTGCCTTGGACAACCGGTTTCTGCTGACCGCTTTGTTCAATTTCATCATCGGCTTCCAGAATCTTGAAAAAGCTTTCTGAATAGATCATGGCATCATTCACTTCATCATAAATCCGGTGCAGGGATCGGATCGGGGCAGAGACATTGTTAAATAGCAGCACATGAAACATGATCATGCCGATACTCATCTGGCCATCCAGCACAAAGTAGGAGGTTAGAATAATGATGAGTACAATCCCGATCTGTTCCAGAAAAGTTTTCAGGCCATCAAACAGGAAACTGGTCTGGCGGGTTTTCATCTGATTGTCGGTCAGTTCGCGCTGTAATCCCAACTGCTTTTCCGATTCAATCGATTCTCGGTTAAAGGATTTGATTACGGTAATCGAATTGATGATGCTGAGAATGCCTTGACTCTTTTTCTCCCGGCCATCGCGAAGACTGCGGCGCCAGCCCCCGAGTTTTTGCGCCTGTTTATAGGTCAGCCAGAAATAGATCGGGACAATGGCAGTTGCAACCAGACCGACATAGACATTGGCATAGTACATCAACCCCAAAGCCACAATGGCACTGGTAAATAATGGTAAAATATCAATAAAGAAGATTTGTACCAGACGGGTCAGTGAGCCAATGCCACGGTCAATCCGGGTCTGTAATTTACCGGCCTGGTTATTTTCCTGATTAAAAAATTCCAGACGATATTTTAAAAACTTTTCAATAATCCCCTGGGCCAGATCCTGAGAGACAAAAATCCGCAGTTTCTCTCCATAGAACTTCTGCCCGAACTGGACAAAGGCATTAATAATTTCTTTGCCGAGCAAAATTGCCGAAATCGTGATCAGAATATGCCAGCCTTGTTCCAGTCCTTGACCGGCTTCGAGTAACGAATTGATACTGTCGACCGCATATTGCAAGGTAATGGCATTGACCTGTGCGGTGAATGAACCGATCAGGGTGAGAATCAGTGTGGCAATCACCAGCAACCGGTAAGGCTGAACAAAGGGACGAAGTTTCTGAAACAGCTGCCATAAGTTCATAAAAGGATTATTTTTATTGTGAAAGTTGAATTCAGTCTAGGCAGGAATCATGCCAGCCACAAGCATAAATGTTGTAGTCATTTGTGAAGAGCAGTTGTAATCCTTTAGGTCGAATGTCAGTATTTTCATGTGGATACTGGATCTGATTGATATGACGCTCGATTTATTTGCACCCCAGCCGCAAGCCAATGTATTACCTTTTGATGGGGTAGTAGAAGATTATGGCCTGATTTTGGATCAGGAACAAAGCCAGCAGTATCTACAGCATTTTCTCAGTCAGCTGGCCTGGCAACATGATGAAGTGCATTTATTTGGCAAGCACCATGTCACAGGTCGCCAGGTGGTCTGGTATGGCGATGAACATTATCAGTATCGTTATTCTGGTACGCTCAAACAAGCTCAGGTATGGACACCCGGATTATTCCGTTTAAAGCAGCATATTGAAATTCTGGTCGGTCATCCCTTTAATTCCTGTCTGGCCAATTTGTATGAAGATGGTTCTCAAGGCTTGGGTTGGCATAGTGATGATGAACCGGCGCTATATACAGGCACTTCTCGGGAAAATGTCATCGCTTCTCTGAGTCTGGGAGCCACCCGCAAAATGAGCTTTAAGCATAAAATTCGCAGTGATAAAGTCGATGTGCTGTTACATAGTGGGCAATTAATTGTGATGCGTGGCGCGACACAGCAACACTGGAAGCACAGTATTAGCAAAACCAGCAAAGTTTTGACACCACGAATTAACCTGACTTTTCGTTATTTTTATCCTTAAGAAGCATTTTTGAGCATAAAAAAGCACCCTAAAGGATGCTGATTTAAAAATTTTCAAAACAGATTAAGGCGTGATCCCGGCAGGATGACGATACCAGCTTTCGATCAACAAGGCAGCTGCAATGCTGTCGGCAGAGAGTTTCTTGCCGCGACCTTGAGCCTGATAATGCTCCAGTTCATCGCGTGCTTCACGGGTGGTCAGACGTTCATCCACCATCCAGGTTTCAATATTGGTCTGATGACGTAAACGGCGGGCAAATTTTCGCGCCCGTGTCGACAGCTCGGATTCACTATCATCCATGTTCAATGGCAAACCGACCAGAAATAAATTCGGTTGATGGCTTTTCACGATTTTGAGCAGTTCATCCCAGTTGGGGATACCATCTTTCATGGGAAATAAGGGCAGGGGATTGGCACTTGCAATCAGGGATTGTCCAACTGACATTCCCATTTTTTGTGTACCAAAATCAAACGCCATAATGGTTTGTGGCACGTTTACATCAGGCATGTCCAATCTCGGAAGATAACCAGTTGCGGTCTACACCCATTTTTTTATAGGCAGCGTCCCAACGGTCGTTATAAGGGAGGTTAAAAATCAGATCCATATCGGAATCACAAATCAGCCAGTCACCACGGGCAATTTCCTGTTCCAGCTGGTGTTTGCCCCAACTGGCATAACCGAGGGCAATCTGATAGCGACCGACCCCTTCATTATGCGCAATGGCATCCAGAATATCTTTGGAAGTGGTAATGCAGACATTTTCACCTACGGCGATGGAGGAATGCCAGGTCGGCTGACCAGTATGCAAGACAAAACCGGCCTCAGGGCGTAAAGGGCCGCCTTGTAATACTTCATGCGGATTGACATTGTCTGCTTCAATATCAAGATCATTCAGCAATTCTTTAATTTGAATGCCGGCAGGTCGATTGATAATGATGCCTTGGGCACCATCTTCATCATGACGCGCGAGATAAATGACCGTCTGTGCAAAAAAATCATCATTCGCATGCGGTGGTGCAATCAGACAACGATGTGTCAGAAACTGTTTGGTCACCTGAGCAGTTCTCCCAAAGTCAGTATGCTATGCAGTCTGAAAAAGTGAAGCATGGCCTACGGGCCTAATTGTAATCACTCAAACAGCGGCTTTCTTCCTGCTAGTTATCCCATAAAATGCTTAGGCTGACAACTTGGATATGGGGTAAATCAGGCATGAACAGGTTAAGGCCGGTTTTAAAATTCCTTTTAAAAAGACCTTCAGTGATTTTATTTAAATGATGGGAGGTAGTTTTAAGCGTTTTTTATTTATGCTAAAACAGCCAGATAAACCGAGTAAAAACTTACTTAAATTTTAATAAAAAATATTAAATATATTGTGGTGGAATGAATTAAATAATAACAATAGATCATTCATGGTTAAAAGTAGACTATATATAGTTTCTTGCTTTTAAATAGAATTTATCTGAAAACTAAAGGTAAGTTATTACAATCTCAGCTCATTAATTAAGCTCTAACTATATTTCGATACATAGTTTCAGGTGATTAAAATATGGTCAATATTAGGGCGTGTCCTCATTTGGCTTTACACCAAATAAACATGCAAGCAATGTAAATCATAGACTGGTAATTTCGTGCAAGCTTATCAAATCGGGTTGCAATCGCTCGGAAATGCTTCAATCTCGCAAACACATTTTCAACTAAATGTCTTAATTTATATAGATATTTATCAAACTCCTTATTCGATCTTTTACTATTTGATCTCATTGGAATGATGGGAATCATATCCTTGTTCTGGGCATATATTCTAATGCGATCAGCATCATACCCCTTATCAGCAATGAGATAAGTTGCCTCGCCTACAGTATCAATCAGTTGTTTTACAACTTGACTGTCGTGGACGCCACCCCCAGTGATTTTAAAATCAATCGGTAATCCATTCGCGTCGGTTGCAAGATGTATTTTTGTTGTTCGTCCACCACGTGATTGTCCAATTGCTCTTTCGAAACCATTCCGAGCTCCACTTGCATGTTGATGCACGCGTATGTAGCTTCCATCAATGAATACCCATTCCTGATCCAGAATGCCTCGTAATTTAAAAAAAATTTATCCCATAATCCCTTACTTACCCAGCGATTAAAGCGATTGTAAGCAGTTTGCCAAGGGCAAAGTTCTTGAGGAATATCACGCCATGTCGCACCCGTACGTAGTTTCCATAAGATGGCTTCCATGATATTTCTACTATTTTTTGAACAGTAACAACCGTGTAATCGCATAGTATCTTGAATTTGCTGCCCAATATCATCGGTAAGAAGAGTACGTGCCATTGAAAATATAGAAATAAAAATAACTCAAAGGAGGATTTTAAGTATTTAAAACCAATTCTTCAAATGAGGACACGCCCTAGGCAAAAAACTATAATATTTGTTTATTTATGTAATAAATTTGCGATATATTGTACAGAATATTTCAATTATTATACAAAATATACATATTGAAACCATATTGCTTTGTTCGTAGAATGCAGAAATTTTCATCTTTAATTTATTTTTTTAATGGGGTTGTTATGCATCATATTTTAAAAGGGACTTTAATTTCTGCGCTATTTTCTGTGTCGGTCACTTCACAGGCAGCAGTATTTAGTAGTTATAATGAAGAAGGTAGTTTTTTCCGTAGTCATTTGAATAGCGCTTTATCTGAAAACCTCATTACTCAGTTTAAGGACAAAGCTGATTCAAAGGATGGAGTTTTATATTTACTTGAACAAGCCCGCTTATTACAAGTTAACCATCAATATGAAGAAAGCCGAGATTATTATAAGCAAGCCTTTACGCTGTTAGAAAAACAAAAAAATCGGGCCAAAATTAGTGTGTCCCGAATGGGGTTTAAGGCTCTTGCCATGGTCAGCAATGACTCTGTAGTGCCTTATCTGGTACCAGCACATGAGCAGGTGCTGGCGCATATTTCCCAAGCTAAAAACTATATTTTCTTAAAGGATCTGGAAGCTGCTGCGGTAGAAATGCGCGTGGCTCAGGGCCTCCAGCGTGAAATCGAATTGTTGCACCAAAAAGAACTAGAAAAGAAAAAAGACAAAGTAGCTAAAAACACGGAAGCAGAGAAGAATCTAAGTGTGCTGGATGAAGCTTTTGTCGGTCTGGACCCCATAGCCGGCAAGATTAAGAACAGCTATCAGAATGCCTACGCTTTTTATATGGCAGCCAATTTATGGGAAACCTTGGGTGAATACAATGATGCCTTGGTTGATTATAAGAAAGCTTATGAGTTACAACCAGATAAGCAAATTTCCGAAGACGTGAAACGTCTGGATCAACTGGTCACACAGCATAAGAAGGGTAGTGTTCCGGTGATTGTATTTATCGAACAGGGAATTGTACCGCAAAAGGTGGAAAATAAAATTGATGTCCCTACACCAGGCGGTTTAATCAATATTGCTTTTGCGACCTATGAACCAAGTACCTATGTGATACCAACTAGCCTGAAAGTGAAAGTCAATAATAAAGCTTTACAAGACAGTTATGTGATTAGTGATATTGGTGCTTTGGCCGTCAAGGACCTCAAAGAAAAAATTATGGCGAATGTGAGCAGTCAGGTGCTGCGCGCCACTGCAAAATATGCCGCACAAAAAGAACTTGGTAACCAGTTTGGTGTGTTTGGTCAACTTGCCGGTAACGTCTTAAATATGGCGACTGAGCGTGCTGACTTGCGTGGCTGGAGTACCTTGCCGAGTAATGCCCAGATTGCGCGCTTAAATTTAACGCCGGGCAAACATAATTTACAACTTTCTAGCGGGAGTGTATCTAGCTCTCCGGTCACCCTAGATGTGAAAGCCAATCAAACAGTGTTTGTCTATGCCCATCATGTTAATGACAAAATTACGGCTAGTGTAAGCACCATTCCACATTAATCATAAATAAGGGAACAATATGAAACGTCAATTTAGCTTTGCTGTACTTGGTTTAGGGGCGCTGTTCATGGTGGGTTGTACCGCACCGAATGCCTTATCTACCCAAACCAATGCCAATAATGAAATGAGTATCCGCACCATTACCAATAATCCGGTATTAACTACGGAAGTCTTTGTGGAACGTGTGAATATGAGCTTGGTTGGTGATTTAAAGCGTGCTTCAATCGCGATCAAAAACCGCCGTTTTAACAATAAAGATTTTAGCTACAAGATTGTTTGGGTGGATGCACAAGGTGTGGAAGTTAATCCTGAAGGTGCCATCTGGAAGCCGATCCAGTTAACCGGACGTGAAACCAAAGGTGTGCAGTCCTTGGCGCCAAATCCATCTGCTGTTGATGTTGTTGTGTATTTGAAAAAATAAGAGAGACTTGAAATGAACGCAAAATTGATTTTCGCCGCATTGGCAACTACGACACTGCTTAGTGGCTGTGCCTCTACTGGTTCAGTAAGTTATGGTGATGCCCAAGCAGTCGAAACCTTAACCACAGACTTTGGTTCAACTGACTTGCAAATGATTGCAGCCAAAATGGTGGATGACATGTTGATGTTCCCGCCAGTGGTGCAAATGACCCAAAACCGCCGTCCGGTCATTGTCCTTGATCGGATTCATAACAAAACCCAGGAACATATCGATACCGAATCGATTACTGACAGTATTCAGAACAAACTAATCAATTCTGGAAAATTTCGTTTTGTTGATATGAAATCGGTGAATGCGGTGGCACAGCAGCTAGCTTATCAAAAGCAAAGCGGTATGGTGAACCAGTCAACAGCAGTACGTGCCGGTGGTCATATTGGTGCCGAATTTATGCTAAATGGCAACTTGTCGAGTATTGTGAAGAATGCCGGTGGCAAGAGTGATGTGTATTACAAGTTCACTTTTAAATTGCAAAACCTGCAAACTGGTATCGTAGAGTGGACTGGCGAGAAAGAAATCCGTAAGGCAGGCAAACGCTCGACTTTTGGTCTGTAATTTCAATGAAGGTCACTGTGCTTTTGGCACAGTGACTGTAGAAGAATATAATATGAAAAAAATATTACTTGCAGGCCTGTTGTCTGGATTGTTGAGCGCTCCGGCCTTTGCAGCCATTAAAGAAGTGGTTAAAGAAGCCAGTGGAAGTGGTCCAACTCAACACCAGGCGATTTCTGAAGCCTTATTAATTGCTGTGCAATCGGTAAATGGTGCTTCAGTTTCTTCCCAAATGAATTATGAAGAGACTGTTTCTGTATCGGTGAATAATCAGGGCTGGAGTTATAACGGTAAAGTTTCACCAGTTTTTAGTGTGGCAAATCAAGGTTCAGGTTCAGTGACCAAGTTTCAGGTACTGAGTGTGACGGGTGCAAAAAATAATTACCGTGCCAAAGTTCGCGCACATGTGGTGAAGTTTGAATCGACTGTACAAGACCAGCATTTGCGCAGGATTGCAGTATTGCCATTCCAGATGGCCGAGAAAAATAACCGACTGGCCAATGACACATCTGCCTATGAGTTTAGTCAGGAATTATCCGATACTTTAGGAAATTATCTGGCTCAAAGCGGACAGTTGAGTGTGGTAGATCGTCATTATCTGGATGAAATGCAGTCTGAAAATGCATTCCTGTATTGGGATGGTGCACCGCATGAGCTGGCGCGTATCGGTCAGAAAGTTGGAGCAGACTATTTACTGGTGGGACGAATTAATGATCTGTCTAGTGCCAGCCATCAGCAAATGTATGGTTTGAATGCCGGCGCTGAACAAGTGCGTTTAAGCTGGCGTGTCATTGAAGCCAATACCAGTAAAGTGGTAGCAGCGGGCACTTTCAATCGAACTCTGTCTAATTTAATGACACAGAATATTCTGACCAATAGTTTAAATGACAGTACGGCGGATAAAATTGCTCAGGGCTTAAACCCGGAAATTTTACAGGGCTTAAAATTACAGCCTGTACAGTCTCAGACTGGTCAATCTTATGATTCATCACCGGGCTATGAAATGACGCCAGGTTCAAGCGATCAACCTGTAAAATGGTAAGTTAATATTAGTTCGAATGATTTTTAACACATAAAGAATCTCTGACCTAAATGCAGGGATTTTTTATGTGTCGCTTTACAAGTAGCTCAAGCCTGCTGAAATTTCAGCTGACGTAACTGGCGGGCATGTTGCAAGGTGGTTTCACTAATCTCTACACCGCCTGTCATTCTTGCAAGCTCCTGAATAATTTCATTTTCTTCAAGGTTGATGATTGTGCTGCTGGCAGGATCAGTCTGCTGTTTTTTTACCAGTAGATGCTGATCAGATTGTGCTGCCACTTGTGCCTGATGGGTAATACACAGAATCTGTACATGCTGGGCCAGATCGGCCAGTAAACGCCCGACAATCTCTGCGGTACCACCACTAATCCCGACATCAATTTCATCAAAGACCAGCACTTCAGCTTCGGTTTTTTCCGCATTCATGACTTGCATCACTAGCGCAATACGCGAGAGTTCACCGCCTGATGCAACCCGGGCCAAAGGCTGTGCCGGAATGCCTTTATTGGCAGTAAACAGCAATTGAATAAAGCTGAGACCTTCACTAGAGGGATGCTCCAAAGGCTCAAACTTGAACTCAAAATGTGCTTCAGGCAATGCTAGTTGTTTGACCTGCTCAGTGAGCTGCTTGGCCAACGGTGCTGCGGCTTCACGGCGAATCTGATCCAGATGTTGGGCTTTATCCAGAAACTCCTGATAAGAAACCGCGACCTGTTCAGCCAGTGTTTCCGGATCTTCCAGTTGATGCAGCTGTTCTAATTCGGTTTGCCAGGCTTCATATTCTTCTTTGAGTAATTCTGGCTGGGTACGATATTTACGTGCCAGACGATGGAAGATTTCCAAAGTTGAATTCAATACTTCCATACGTTCCGGATCAAAACTTTGCCGATCCATGAACTGGCGTAAATTCGCTGCTGCATCTTCAAGTTCGCTTTGGGCATTCAGCAGGGAAGTATAAATCCCGGAGAGCTGCTCACTGCGTCCAGCATGCGATTCGACCCGACGCATAATTGATGCCAGTTCCTGAGTGATATTCTGTTCAGCTTCATCCAGCACATTCAGACTATAGACACAGTCCTGCATGATGGCTTCATGATGCGAGAGCCGATCAAATTCCTGCTCAATTTCCGGATAATCCGTCTGAACAATGTCTTCCAGTTCTTCTAGCTGCAGTTCCAAGGTTTCCATGCGTTGCTTACGGGTCGCTTGTGCATCTAGCGCTGCCTGATGCTGACGAATATTTTTCTGCCAGGTGCTATAAGCGTCCCGCACTTCCTGAGCTGGTGTATAAAAATTGCTATAGCGATCCAGCCAGTGTTTTGGATAAGGTGGTTCCAGAAGTTGCTGCTGGCTATGCTGGCTATAAAGTTGTACCAGTAAACGCCCAATTTCTTTCAGTTCAGACAGGCTGCTCGGACGTCCATTGATCCAGGCCTTGCTGCGGCCAGTGGCAAAAATCACCCGGCGTAAATGAATTTCACCTGACTCATCATCCAGTTCATGTTCTTTTAACCAAGCGGCTTCAGGACTGTGTTCCTGATAGCTAAAACTGGCAGTGACATCGGCTTTTTCTGAGCCATAACGCACATAATTGGTATCGGTTCGCTCACCCAAACAAGCAGACAATGCATCCAGTAAGAGGGATTTACCTGCACCGGTTTCACCGGTTAAAACGTTAAAACCTTTATCAATATCAATAGCAAGATGCTCGGCTAAAGCAAAATTGATCAGAGTTAAATGTGTCAGCATAAACGCATCCGGGCTGCGAAAAGTTTGATTGAAATAGCCTGATGTTGGATTGGGGTCACAACATGGCTGTGATTATTATAAATCAGGATGAATCAATTTCATTCTATCTTAAATTTTAACGATTCATATATGCTTATTTCACTGTATTTTCGCAAGAAGCTGACTCAGAAGTCCGTTAATTCACTGCTGATTTTCATATTTTTGACATCCCCAATCTTTAAATTAATGACTCAATTCAGCTTATTTCAAAAGAGAATGCACAAATCGAAACTGAAGCTCATCTACCAGCAAAATACAGGCCAAAACATCCTACAAATAGAAGGGATTCAGCGATACAGAATATTTTATCGGCGTCGATAAACTTCGATTGATTAGTTGAGGGTGCACATTTAAACTACAGCAATCAAAATATTACAAAATGCTTTATCTGGAGAAATCGCATGTCAGCTCAGTTTGATCATGTATCTGTACTTAAAAAATCTAATGTATATTTCGGCGGGTTGTGTATTAGCCACATTGTACAATTTGAAGACGGGACCAAAAAAACTTTGGGTGTCATTCTGCCATCAGAAAATGCCTTGACCTTTGAAACACATGTTCCTGAGCGCATGGAAATTGTTTCAGGTGAATGCCGTGTTCAGATTGGCGATAGTGAAGAAAGTGAGTTGTTCCGTGCGGGACAGTCTTTCTATGTGCCGGGCAATAGCCGTTTTAAAATTGAAACCGATGATGTGCTGGACTATGTCTGCCATTTTGAAGGTTAAGTCCAGATTCAAGATCAGTGCAAACCGTGCAAGAAATTTCAGTGCGAATCGGTTAAACTAATCAGCCATAGAAATCCTGTGAAGTCAGCTTTACGGGATTTTTCTTTTTTATATAACTAATCTAGAGGTCGTTCATGGCAAAACCTGAATATTTTTATGGCGTACATTCAGTGGAGTCATTGTTAGAGCTTGAGCCTGAACGTGTCTTGACATTATTCACTCTCAAAGGACGCGATGATCAGCGTTTAAAGCGTGTGCTGGAACTGGCTGAACCGTTTGGGATCAGTGTGCAGCAAGCCAGCCGTGACAAACTGGAGAAATTGGCCGGGCAACCGTTTCACCAAGGCGTGGTCGCTGCGGTACGTGCTTATCCAACCCTGAATGAAAAAGATCTTGAATCACTGTTGAGCGCAAATCCTCAAGCGTTGTTATTGGCCCTGGATCATATTACCGATCCGCATAATCTCGGTGCCTGTATCCGTACAGCCGCTGCAATGGGTGTGGAAGCGGTGATTGCGCCACGTGATCGTTCAGCTACCCTAACTCCGACAGCACGTAAAGTGGCTGCAGGTGGTGCGGACAAAGTCAAATTCATTCAGGTGACCAATCTGGCGCGTACTTTGGGTCAAATCAAAGAAGATTTTAATGTTCGTGTTGTGGGTACCATGCTGGATGAAAAAGCACTACCGATCCAGAATTTTGATTTCACCGGTACCGGCGTCTGTGTGGTGATGGGTGCGGAAGATACTGGCCTACGTCCGATTACGCAAAGCCAATGTGATCAGACCGTGTATATCCCGATGGCAGGTAATCTGCAAAGTCTGAATGTCAGTGTGGCTACAGGTATGGCACTGTATGAAGCCTGCCGTCAGCGTAACCTTTAATTGATGATGGCATTGTCAGACCGTACCCAAGGCTATGTTTTTTTAGTTGTTACCATGTGCATCTGGGGCGGTTTTACCTTAACGGCCCGCCTGAATGCACTTTGGCAGATCAGTGCCTGGGATATTGTGGCCTTGCGTTTTTCTCTGGCCTTCCTGATTCTGATGCCGATCTTGCTCTATCGTAAAGAGGCCGCTTTTTTACTGAAAAAAGAGCCTTTTATTTTAGCGATGATTGGTGGGGTGATTTACTGCCTGTTTGCCTATAGCGCTTTTCACTACGCACCTACCGCCCATGCTGCAATTTTCTTGAATGGCTGTATTCCAATCTGTACCGCGATTATGGCTTTTTTTCTGATGGGGCAGGCTTTTGATAAACATACCTGGGCCAGCCTGATCATTATGATCGTAGTACTATGTCTCATGAGTATGCTGATGTATAGGGAAACTGGTGTGGCCTTTGGAGCAGGAGACGGACTGTTTTTTATTAGTGCTATACTTTGGGCGATTTTTACCGTTTTATTGCGTAAATATCAGCTAACTGCATGGCAGGCAATGTGTGGTGTCGCGATCTGGTCGGCAGTGGTTTATGTGCCGATTTATCTGCTATTTTTACCGAAAAACCTGAGTGTGCCTGAACCCGAGCATTTACTGTTTCAGACCATTTTTCACGGCATATTTGTGGTGATTATTGCTACTTTAAGTTATGTAGAAGCCATCAAGCGTCTTGGTGCATTTAAGGCAGGCAGTATTACCAATCTTGCACCTTTTATTGCGGCAATTCTGGCTGTACCTTTATTAAATGAAACTTTAAGTCTGGCCATGGTGTGTGGCCTGATGGGTATGGCAGTTGGGGCCTTACAGCCATGGCGCTGGTTACAGCATCAGGACAGTCTAAGCCGAAAATTAGCAGAACAAAAAAAACAGTCTTAATTAGACTGTTTTTTTTATGCTTCAGCTGGCTGCCATGTTTAAATATTTTTGATGTAATAGTCTGAGATGGGCATAGAGATGATCCAGATGACCATCATTTAGGACAATATCATCGGCCATGGTCTGCTTTTGTTCGCGGGACATTTGGGCAGCAATGATATTGCGAATTTGTTCGATATTCTGGCCGTCACGTTGTGAGGCCCGCTCAATTTGCAGTTCGATGGTGGCGTCAATCAGTAAGGTATGCTGGGTGAGTTCGTGCTGATTGGTTTCAAATAAAAGTGGTGAAACCAGAATGGCATAGGGACTTTGCGCAGCATGTAGTTGCTGGATAATGGAAATGCGAATTGCCGGATGAGTAATACTTTCCAGGGTCTTGCGTGCTTCAGGAGATTGGAAGATATATTCACGTAAGGCACGCCGATTCAGTGAGCCATCGGCAAGCAGTACCCAATCGCCAAAAGCCTGCTGAATCTGGGTAAGTGCAGGCTGCCCAAGTTCGACCACTTCACGTGCTACCACATCGGCATCGACTACCGTGATCCCTTGTGCTTCAAACCAGTGACTGGCAGCAGACTTGCCACTGCCAATCCCACCAGTTAAACCGAGTACAAATTTCAATTTATTGACCTAAATACACTTTCATAATTTGTTCACCCCAAAGAAAAGCAATCCAGCCGGCAATCGCAATATAAGGACCAAAAGCAAAAGGCTGATTTTCCTTGCGAACTTTTAGCAGAATGATGCCAATAATCGCACCTACCAGGGAAGACAGCAGCACAATTAAAGGCAATAATAATGGACCCATCCAGGCGCCCAAAGCCGCAAGCAGTTTAAAATCGCCATAGCCCATACCTTCTTTACCGGTGATGATTTTAAACAGGTAATACACTATCCATAAACATAAAAAGCCAATGATGTAGCCCCAGATGGCAGAGCTTGGGGAGGTATAGAGTGCATAACTATTTACGCCCAGACCTAGTGCAGCCAGGGGCAGGGTATAACGGTCCGGTAATAACTTGGTATCAAAATCAATAAAGGTTAGGGCAATCAGCACATAAGTCAGGATCAGTCCAAACAGCATTTGCATTGTCGGGCCAAATACTGCTACGACAAGTAGTGCACAGGCCGCGGTCAGAAGCTCAATCAGTGGATAGCGGATACTGATGGGATTCTGGCAGTTGCCGCACTTGCCGCGCAAGACCAGCCAGCTGATAACTGGAATATTCTGGTACCAGCGGATTGGCTGATGACATTTAGGGCAAGTCGAAGCGGGTTTGCTTAAACTTAATTTCGCTTCATCAATCACCGGCTGTTCCGGATGCAAAAACATCTGGCAATCGGTACGCCATTCCTGTTCCATCATCTTGGGAGTGCGGTAGATCACCACATTCAGAAAGCTGCCGATACATAAACTAAAAAGCCCAACTGCGATATACAACGCCGTTGGGTTTTGAATAAAATAAGAAATAATATTACTGAACAAGATATTTAACCTGCTGATTAGCCAACGACTGAACCCATTTGGAAGATTGGAAGATACATGGCAATTACCAGACCACCGACAAGAACACCTAGAACAGCCATAATCAATGGTTCCATCATCGAGGTTAAGCCATCTACTGCATTATCAACTTCATTTTCATAATGGGTAGCAACTTTATCCAGCATGGCATCTAATGCACCTGATTCTTCACCAATTGCGACCATTTGGATGGCCATGGAAGGAAACTTGTTGGTGACCCGCATGGCAAACTGTAGCTGTTGACCAGTAGCGACATCTTCACGGATTTTCATCACAGCATTTTCATAGACTACATTATTGGTGGCGCCGGCAGTAGATTCTAGTGCATCAATCAAGGGTACCCCGGCTGCGAAAGTCGTGGCCAGAGTGCGACTATAACGGGCAATAATCGCCTTATACACCAGATCCCCGAAAATCGGTGCCTTGAGCGCTGCTTTATCCAGAAAATCACGGAATTTTTTACTGCGTTTTTTGGCTTCTAAAAATGCTGTAATCGCTATCCCGATACCAATAATTAATAGGAACCAGTATTGCTGGAACCAGTTAGACATGTTGACAACCAGTTGTGTAAAGGCGGGAAGATCAGCACCAAAGCCTTGAAATAGTTCTTGGAATACAGGAACAACCTTAACCATTAAGATGATAGTAACAGCAATAGCTACCACTATGACTGATATAGGGTATTTCATAGCTTTTTTGATTTTTTGCTTGAGCAGTTCGCTTTTTTCTTTATAAATTGCTACACGATCGAGCATAGTTTCAAGAGCACCCGATTGTTCACCTGATTCAACTAAAGAGCAAAATAAATTATCAAAATACTGTGGATATTTACGCAGTGCTCCAGCGAAAGTGTTACCCCCCTCGACTTCACCTTTAATTCCCAGTACAACTTCACGCATGGATGGATTTTCCAGACCTTCTGCGACAATCTCAAAGCCTTGTACCAGTGGTACCCCGGCTTTCATCATGGTCGCCAATTGTCGGGTAAAAATCGTAATATCCAGTGTTGAGACTTTTTTCTTCATCAAGCCTTCGAGAATATTTTTTTTCTTTTCCCGAATGGTCTTGATGCTGATACCTTGTTTTCGAAGGGTGACCTTGGCCAAAGCCATATTTTTTGCTGGCAATTCTCCCTTGATCTTTGCCCCTTTACGATCAATTCCTTCATAGCTGAAGATCGGCATCATCTGGCCTTTCTTTACTGCTGCCATACCTTTATCCTTATTTTAGATCAGCGCCCGATCATTCGCTGGTGACACGATTGACTTCCTGTAAAGAAGTCACCCCCTGCATCACCTTGACTAAACCTGACCGGCGTAAATTGTTAAAACCTGCACGTGCGGAAGCATCGGCAATTTCAAGTGCATTGCCGTCCTCCATAATAATTCTGGAAATTTCGGGTGTTACTTTCATGACTTCATAAATACCCACACGACCCTTATAGCCTTCACGACATTCATTGCAGCCCACCGGTTCATAAATTTGGAACTCAGGTTGCTGCAAGTCGGTTTCGGTAAAACCCATCTCCAGTAAGCTTTGTTTCGGAATATCGGCAGGTTTTTTACATTGTGAACACAAACGACGCGCCAACCGTTGTGCAATGACCAGGTTGACTGAAGTGGCAATATTGAAAGAAGGCACCCCCATATTGCGTAAACGGGTCAAAGTCTCAGGCGCACTATTGGTATGCAGCGTCGACATCACCATATGACCGGTCTGCGCCGCTTTAATCGCAATCTCGGCAGTTTCCAGATCCCGGATCTCACCGACCATTACGATATCCGGGTCTTGACGTAAGAAGGACTTTAGTGCCGCAGAGAAGGTCAGGCCAACTTTATTATTGACGTTGACCTGATTAATCCCTTGTAAGTTAATCTCGACCGGATCTTCCGCTGTCGAAATATTGGTATCTTCACGATTGAGAATATTCAGACCGGTATACAGTGAAACGGTTTTACCGGAACCTGTTGGACCAGTGATCAGGAGCATGCCTTGCGGTTTGTCCAGCGCTTGCATAAAAAGGTCTTTTTGTTCCGGTTCATAACCTAGTGCATCAATTCCCAACATCGCGCTGGAGGGATCCAGAATCCGCAGTACCAGCTTCTCACCAAACAGGGTAGGGAGAGAGTTGACACGGAAATCAATGGCTTTATTTTTAGAAAGTTTTAATTTGATTCGGCCATCTTGCGGTACCCGTTTTTCTGAAATGTCCATTTGCGACATGACTTTAAGACGTGAAGATAAACGAGTTGCTAGCTGTAGTGGTGGTGTTGCAATCTGGCGTAATACCCCATCGACCCGGTAACGTACCCGATAGATTTTCTCATAAGGTTCAAAATGTAAGTCTGAAGCCCCCATACGGATCGCATCTATGAGTAACTTATTGATATATTTAACAATAGGGGCTTCTTCACCCTTGTTACTGTCATCCTCTTCTTTATTCGGATCAGCAGATTCGACATCAACATCCAGATCAAAGTCTTCATCAAACTCAAAGGTACTTTCTTCGGTAAAATTCTGCTCGATCAGTTTTTCAAGTTTATTGTGTTCAACAATAATGGTTTCAATATTGAGTTTAGTCGAAAAACGGACTGCATCAATTGCTTCGATATTGGTGGGGTTACTGATCGCAACATATAAAATACTGGAATTTTTAAAAATCGGCAGGATGCGATGCTTGGTAATCAGCTTTTCATCAATCGCATCCCGCAAAATTTGGGCAGGATCATAGGCGCTGATATCAAACAGCGGTTCGCCAAATTCAACTGAAATCGTTTCAGCAATGACGGTCGGAGAAAGCTGCTGCTGGTTAATTAACTCAGCCACAATATCGATTTTTTCTTGTTTGGCATGCGCTAATGCACTGCGCATATCTTCAGCCGAGATGACGCCTTCCTCGACCAAACGACGAATAAATCCGGTAAATCTTGGCGACCCCTGTAATGCTGTCATGCTATAAATGCCTACTCATCAAATTCTTTTAATTGCTATACTAAAATTATACGTTTGTTACGTAAAAATACCATAGCCAAGAGTGCTGCTAGCTTCCTCATCTCCAGTAAAAGCATGAACTGGTTGGAAGAAGTCCCCATTTTTTTAAGTGATAACAAAAAATAACCATTTTGGATAGTCTAAACTGAGAATGAGTGATAAGAAAACTATTCTTTTAATTTTCCAATTCCGTGTAGAATGTGCCCAATTCAAAATATGTAAATGAAATAGGTTAATTATGTCGGTTTCGACGATTACCCCTTGGGTGATAGGTAACTGGAAAATGAATCCGGTGCAGGCAGATGCATTGAGCTTGGTGCGTGGTATTAAGAATTTGCTGGAAACTGCGCCAATTGCCGAAGATCAATGTCATTTAGGTGTGGCACCGATTGCCATTGCCTTAAGCCAGATTCAGGCAGAGCTGTCATCTGCGGTTCGTCCGATTTATACCGTAGCACAAGATGTTTCACGTATTTCTGGAACAGGTCCCTACACTGGTGAAGTCAGTGCTGAATTGTTGGCCGATAGTCAAATTCACTATGTACTAGTGGGTCATTCTGAGCGCCGTGAAATATTTGCGGAAAATGCTGATATTTTAAATGCGAAAATCAAGAATGCCTTAAGTGCCGGTTTGACCGTGATTTATTGCGTTGGTGAAAGCCTGGAACAACGTGAAGCAGGGCAGGCAGAAGCTGTAGTGCTACAACAGATTTGTGATATCGCTGCTGTGGTTGAAGCCGAACAATGGAAAAATATCGTGATTGCCTATGAGCCGATCTGGGCGATTGGTACAGGTAAAACAGCTTCTCCTGAAGATGCGCAGGCCATGCATGCACAAATCCGTCAAGGTTTAAGCCAGATTACGGGCTATGGCGAGAGTATGGCGATTTTATATGGTGGTAGTGTCAAGCCGGAAAATGCAGTAGAGTTAGCAGCCTGCCCAGATATCAATGGGGCATTGGTCGGTGGTGCATCACTCAATGCTGAGTCGTTCCATAAAATTGCTCATGCATTTGCAAATACACAATAATTAGGAGTTCAGCATGCAAACTTTTGTGCTGGTAGTACATATTATCTTAGCTGTTTTGATGATTGTCTTGATTTTGGTTCAGCATGGTAAAGGTGCAGATGCTGGTGCCTCTTTCGGCGGCGGTGGTGCAGCGACAGTATTTGGAGCTTCAGGTTCGGGTAATTTCATGACCCGTTTAACTGCGATTTTTACTGCACTGTTCTTCGTGACCAGTCTGACTTTGGCGATTTTGGCCAAGCAACAAACCTCGAATGCCTATAGTTTGGGATCTGTTCAGTCTGCGCCGACCGTACCTGTGCAATCGAATGAAACTTCACCAACTGCACCAGAAACGACCGAATAGTTTTAATTAATCCTTTCTTTTTTTCAGTGATACGACTAGAATGCGTCACAGCTGCGGTGGTGGTGGAATTGGTAGACACGCTACCTTGAGGTGGTAGTGCTTTCGGGCGTGGGGGTTCAAGTCCCCCCTTCCGCACCAACTTATAATCCAGAAATTTAAGTTGGTGTATGCAGCTGAAAAAACTTCTGTTGATGCGGGATGGAGCAGTCTGGTAGCTCGTCGGGCTCATAACCCGAAGGTCGTTGGTTCAAATCCAGCTCCCGCTACCAATCAATCCTTTTAGAAGACGCAAACTTTCAAGAGGCAGCTTAAACAGGTTTTAAGTTGAGAAATTTAATTTGCATGTTGATGCGGGATGGAGCAGTCTGGTAGCTCGTCGGGCTCATAACCCGAAGGTCGTTGGTTCAAATCCAGCTCCCGCTACCAATCTTTTAAAGATGCAAACTTTAAAAGCAGTTTAAGTCTTTTAAACTGAAATGTTATTTGTACGCTGATGCGGGATGGAGCAGTCTGGTAGCTCGTCGGGCTCATAACCCGAAGGTCGTTGGTTCAAATCCAGCTCCCGCTACCATTTTAAATGGTTTGGTAAGTGTTATTTATAGATCTAGTTGATGGCCTGTCGGGCTCAACCCTCTATAAACTGGCGAAGGTTGTTGGTTTACATCCGGCTCCCACTACCAATTTTTCAGTGACAGATGACAAATATGCAGAATGATGTGGTTTTGATTGAAAAGTTCTCATCTTTTGTATATAATTTTTGCACGTTGATGCGGGATGGAGCAGTCTGGTAGCTCGTCGGGCTCATAACCCGAAGGTCGTTGGTTCAAATCCAGCTCCCGCTACCAAGTTTCTAAAAAGAGGCTCACAACAAGGTGGGCCTTTTTGCACAGTGGGATTTGAAAAAATCTTAAATTGTGCATTAATTGGGGCGATTTACGCCCTTTTTTATTGGCTATCGTGTAGTGTCGACATTATTTGGTCAAATCTCCATGTTTCACTACTACTATAGTTTGTATTGGTTTGTAGTGGTCAAATAGATCATAAAATCGCACCAGATGACGAGAGTAAATGAAGCTATCAAATAAAACTCAAGCACTTCAGGACTTGATTGCACCAGCAGTTGAAGCCTGTAATGTAAACCTTTGGGGGATTGAATTCCTGCCACAGGGTAAATGTTCGTTATTACGTATCTACATCGACAAGCCAGTCGATGAGAGCGTTGCACCAGCAATCAATGAAGATGGTGAAGAAGAGCAGGGGCGTGGTATTGGCGTTCAGGATTGTGTGCGTGTCACGCAGCAAGTGGGCGCAATGCTGGATGTTCATGATCCGATCTCGGGTGAATATTCACTTGAAGTATCTTCGCCAGGCTGGGACCGTCCATTCTTCCAGCTCGAGCAGATGTCAGGCTATATCGGTCATACCGTAGCACTACGTTTGATCAGTGCGGTAGATAACCGTCGTAAATTCCAGGCCAAACTGGTTGCTGTCGATCTTGAAAATGAAATGATTCAGGTTGAAGTAGAAAAGCAACAGGTATTGGAGATCGACAGTCACAATATCGATAAAGCAAATTTGGTCTTCCAAGATTAATTTAATAAATAAAAATTTAACGAATAGGTGACGTATGGCACGTGAAATTCTGACCGTCGTTGAAACGGTTAGTAACGAAAAAGGTGTACCTCGTGAAGCGATCTTTGAAGCGCTTGAGCAAGCTTTAGTTGCTGCGACAAAGAAAAAATTCTACGAAGGAACACATTCGGAAGAAGCACGTTTACGTGTGGAAATCGATCGTAAAACAGGTGACTATCGTACTTTCCGTCAGTGGGAAGTGGTTGCAGACGAAGACCATGAAATGCCAGCTTGTCAGGATGCCATCTCTGATGTCGATCCGGCAAAATGGTCGATTGGCGACATTCGTGAGCTTGAAGTGGAATCGATTGACTTCGGTCGTATTGCAGCGCAAATTGCCAAGCAAGTGATCGTACAGAAGATCCGTGAAGCAGAACGTGCACTTGTAGCCGATGCTTACGAATCTAAAGTCGGCGAGCTGATCTACGGTGAAGTGAAAAAACAAACCAAAGACGGCTTTATCATTGACCTAGGTGACAATGCTGAAGCGTATCTTGCCCGTGAAGAAATGATTCCGAAAGAAATCCTTCGCCCGAAGCAACGCGTGAATGCGATTCTCTTCAATGTCAACCGTGAAGGTCGTGGTGCGCAGTTACAACTATCACGTGCTAAACCAGATATGCTGATTGCATTGATGAAGAAAGAAATCCCTGAGATTTCTGAAGAAATCATTGAAATTAAAGCGGCGGCTCGCCAACCAGGCGTTCGTGCTAAAATTGCAGTGAAAACCAATGACCACCGTATTGACCCGGTGGGTGCTTGTATTGGTATGCGTGGTACCCGTATTCAGGCTGTACAGCAGGAGCTCAATGGCGAGCGTATTGATGTAGTCGTTTGGTCGGATGATCCTGCGCAATATATCGCAAGTGCATTGGAACCAGCAGATGTATCGAGTATTGTCATTGATGAAGATGCACGTACTGCAGACATCATTTTCGCAACCAGCGATCAGCTGGCACGTGCGATTGGTTCACAAGGTCAGAACGTTCGTCTGGCATCTGAATTGACTGGCTACAAGCTGGACATGATGCTGGAAGAGGAATACTACGCCCGTCAACAAAACGAAGCGCAACAATATTTAGACATGTTTGTTACCCGTCTGGATATCGCGGAAGATTTGGCGATGGCATTGGTAGAAATGGGCTTCACCTCGCTTGAAGAAATTGCTTATGTCCCTGCAGAAACGTTTGATGAAATCGAACTAGATGCGGAACTGGTTGAACTACTGCAAAGCCGTGCGAAAGAAATTGCACTTGCTGATGCATTACAACAGCAAGAGAACATACAAGCGCCAAGTGAAGAACTTGTTGCAATGGAAGGCATGACAGTAGAGATCGCGCAAGCGCTAGCAGCTCGTGGTGTGGTAACAGTGGATGATTTAGCAGATCAGGCGACTGACGATATCGAAGATATTGAAGGTTTGGGTGCTGAGAAAGCAGGTCAACTCATTATGAAAGCGCGCGAATCATGGTTTAACTAGGAGGTAGTATATGACGGACAAGTCGATTAAAGAGTTAGCCCTCAATGTGGGTCGTCCAGTTGAGAAGCTCCTAGAGCAGGTTCGTGAGGCAGGTTTACCACAGCGTAAAGCTGACGATATTATTACCACCGAACAACAAGACAGCTTGATGAGCCATGTGAAAAAGTCACAGGGTTCAGAAAGCCAAGCAGGGCAAATCACGTTGAAACGTAAAACGACTAGTACGGCTAAAGTAGCCAGTACTTCAGGTAAGGCGAAAACGATTAATGTAGAAGTTCGCAAGAAGCATACATTTGTTAAGCCGGATCCAGAACAGATCAAAGCAGAAGCATTGGCGAAAGCCAAGGCTGAGCAACAGGCCAAAGCTGCGCCTGAACAGAATACAGCGCAAGCTGCTTCTGCTGAAGCTCCAAAAACTGGCGTAAATAACGCGAATAAAGCTTTAGAGGCGATGCGTGCTGCTGCAAAGCAAACCAGCGACAAGCAAGAAGTTTCTAAAGCTGCAGTTGTGGTAAAACGCAAATCAACCAACAAGCCGATTGTGAAGCAAGTTGTTAAACCAACTGAAACCGCTGAACAGAAAAAGGCACGTGAAGCAGAAGCAGCAAAATTAAAAGCTGTTGAAGAAGCGGCACGTCGTAAAGCGGCTGAAGAAGCGCAGCAACGTACGCTTGAACAAATGCGTCAAATGGCGTCCAAGTACACCGCGGAAGATACCACTGCAACGATTCGTGTTGTTGATGATTCTCCTCTGGCTGCCGGCCTTGTTGGTCAGGCATATGAAGACTCTTTTGCCAAAGAAGACCGCGAAATCAAACGTGGTACGAATACGCCGAGCGCGCGTGCACCTAAAAAAGGTGGTCGTCGTGGTCAGGAAGAGCAAAGCTTCAGCAAACAGCCTAAGCGCGGTTTAAAAACCAGTCAAGGCAACAAGCACGGCTTCGAAAAACCTGTGAAAAAACAGGTTTACGATGTTGAAATCGGTGAAACGATTGTCGTTGCTGACTTAGCTGCGAAAATGGCAGTTAAGGTTCGTGAAGTGATTAAATCACTCATGAAAATGGGTGAATTGGTTACTCAGAACCAGGCAATTGATCAGGAAATTGCTGCACTTGTTGTTGAAGAAATGGGCCATAATCCGGTACTGGTTTCTGATACACAAGCTGAAGATAACTTGCTTGAAGCAGCTGAAGAAGCACGTGGTGCGCAATCTACGCGTGCGCCTGTTGTTACCATTATGGGTCACGTTGACCATGGTAAAACATCACTGCTTGACCGTATTCGTCGTGCCAAAGTGGCTGCTGGCGAAGCAGGCGGTATTACCCAGCATATCGGTGCTTACCATGTAACTACTGATAAAGGTATGATTACATTCCTTGATACTCCGGGACACGCAGCATTTACTGCAATGCGTTCACGTGGTGCGAAAGCAACAGATATCGTGGTTCTAGTTGTTGCAGCAGATGATGGTGTAATGCCACAAACTGCAGAAGCAATTGACCATGCACGTGCTGCAGGTACACCAATCATTGTTGCAATCAACAAGATGGATAAAGAATCTGCTGATCCAGATCGCGTATTGAATGAATTGACTGTGAAAGAAATCGTGCCAGAACAATGGGGTGGTGACGTTCCAGTGGCAATGGTTTCTGCACATACTGGTCAAGGTATTGATGAACTTCTTGATATTATTTCGATTCAAGCTGAACTTCTAGAGCTTAAAGCATCGGAAGAAGGCGCTGCACAAGGTGTCGTAATTGAAGCACGTGTAGACAACAGCCGTGGTGCGGTAACGTCTATTCTGGTTCAAAACGGTACATTGAAAGTAGGTGATCTTGTTCTTGCTGGTTCATCTTATGGTCGCGTTCGTGCGATGACGGATGAAAATGGTCAGCGTATCAAATCTGCAGGTCCTTCGATTCCGGTGGAAATTCTGGGTCTTCCAGAAGCACCAATGGCGGGTGACGAAGTTCTTGTGGTGAGTGACGAGAAGAAAGCACGTGAAGTTGCCGATGCGCGTATGGATCGTGAACGTCAAAAACGTCTTGAGCGTCAATCTGCAATGCGTCTTGAAAACATCATGGCGTCTATGGGCAAGAAAGATGTGCCTATCGTAAATGTTGTGTTGAAAACTGACGTACGCGGTACCTTGGAAGCATTACACGTTGCACTTGCTGAGCTTGCGACTGATGAAGTTAAAGTACGTATCATCGGTTCTGGTGTAGGTGCGATCACTGAGTCTGACGTGACACTGGCTGAATCTTCAGAAGCAGTTCTACTCGGCTTTAACGTACGTGCGGACAACGCTGCGCGTCAAAAAGCAGATGCAGACAGTATCGATATTCGTTACTACTCAATCATCTATCAATTGATTGATGATGTGAAAGCAGCAATGAGCGGTAAGCTTGCACCAGAACATCGTGAAACGATTCTGGGTGTTGCACAAGTACGTGAAGTATTCCACTCAAGTAAGTTTGGTGCGGCTGCGGGCTGTATGGTACTTGAAGGCGTATTGCATCGTAACAAACCGATTCGCGTATTACGTGATGACGTGGTTGTGTTCCAGGGCGAGCTTGAATCTCTTCGTCGCTACAAAGAAGTGGTTGAAGAAGTTCGTGCCGGTATGGAATGTGGTCTTGCGGTGAAAGGCTATAAAGACATCAAAGCACTTGATAAGATCGAAGTGTACGATGTTCAATTGATTAAACGGAGTCTTTAATGGCGGGTAGTCAACGTCTGAAGCGTATGGCGGATACAGTACAACGCGAGTTGTCCGAACTGATCCGTCAGGAGCTGAAAGATCCACGCTTAGGTGGTCTGGTGACCATCTCTGCAGTGAAGGTGAGCCCAGACCTGGGATATGCGGAAGTTTATGTCACTGTGATGGGACGTGAACTTGGCGATGAGCAAAGCCAAGAAGCCAATAAAGAAACTTTGGATGTGTTGAACAAAGCATCTGGTTTCCTGCGCCACGAGCTGAGTCGTCGTATCAAAACCCGTATTACGCCTCGTCTACGTTTCCATTACGATAAGACCAATGCATATGGTAACTATATGTTTGGTCTGATCGCTGAAGCAGTGAAGGACTTACCTGAAGCTGAAGCAAAAAAAGATGATGAATAAGTCTTAGGACTAAAAAAGCCACCTTCGGGTGGCTTTTTTTATCTCTCTATTTTGAGACTTGGGAGAACTGGAATCGCTTGCTCAATTAATCTAAATCATCATTGCGATTGATTTTCTTTTCATAAAAGGTACGACGGCGTGAACGCTGCCAAGGCAGGGGACGTTCCAGCGTTTCCGGCACTTCGCCACTCAAAGAGCGTAACCGCAAATGCAATGCAGCCTGTGCCATCAGATTGGCGGATACCGGCGCAGTAATAAAGGCAAACAGGGTAATCAGCACTTCAGCAAAACCGAAACGGCCATACATGGCAGAGAAAATCATCGCCGCAATTAAAAAACTGCCGAGGCCCAAAGTACTGGATTTGGTCGGTGCATGCAGACGCATGAACAGATCGGGCAAACGCACCATCCCAATTCCGCCGACCAGCATAAAGAAAGCACCAATCAATAGAAAAATCGACACCAGTATTTCTAAAATTAAAGACATTTAAAAACTCCTAGTCGATGACATGGCCAGTGGTAAAATAACGCGCCAAGGCTGCGGTAGAGACAAAGCCTAGCATCGCGACCAAGAGAGCGCCTTCAAACAGAAAGGTGCTGCTCCAGTAAATGCCTAAAATCACCACCAGGCAGGTGGCATTCAGAAACAGGGTGTCCAGTGCCAACAGGCGGTCAACAATAGAGGGACCGGTAATCAGACGGATCAGACACAGTAACATGGAGATGGTGACCGCACCCAGACAAATCAATAATGCATAAGGTAGAATCGTCATGCTTTTTCTCCTGATCGTGCATTAAAAATCTCAATGAGCGGGCATTCATAGCGCTGCTTAATTAGCTCGATTTCGGCCGCTTCATCATCTGTGCTTAAGGCATGCACCAGAATATCACCACGATCCTGGTCAATCCCTGCAGATACCGTGCCCGGTGTGGTGGTAATAATCATCGCCAGCAAGGTGTTGACTTCTTCATGTTCGGTGTCTAAAGGCACTCGGAACCATTTTGGATGCAGATTCTTCGTCGATCCTAGCACCAGTTTTGCGACTTTGATATTGGCTACTACAATATCCCAAACTACGACAAAGAACAGGTGCAGGGCAGGAGTCCACTGGATATTAGGGGTATAGTCAATAAAGGGTTCGACCATACGTGGAATGATCACCGCGAGTAGCAAGGCCATCAGCAGGGTTCCAGCGTCCAGGCTGTGTGCCAGTAAAACCCAGCTCAGTCCTACAATCACAGAAACCAGCGGATGCGGGAACCAGCGTTGAAATAATGATTCAGCCATTAAGGTCCCTCCGCCGGTTTAAGTTGATTATCATCATATTCGGTCTGTTCAATATGCTGCTGGTCAATCTGGCGTTGCTTGAATTCAGAAATATGTTCGCCCTTCAAAGTCGCTTCTGAAATTACATAAGGAATCAGATGCGCATTAGGATCTATCACCTCACCACCATATTTGGTTTCTGGCAAATACTTCGGATCGAATGGCTGCACGCTAATAAACTGACCTTCTGCATCCGGTTTTAACAGCGCGGCTTCATAGACCGAATTGTTTTTAATCTGTTCCGCAGTCTGATAATTATATTGATAAATCGGTCCGGCAAACACCACGTAGGCGGTTAAGCTCACAAGCAATATATAAATCACCCGGTCATTGCGTGCCGGTGCTTTACTCGGTAGGGCTTCATATTTATGAAACTCTTCAGAATCAAGATCATCTTCAGGTCTGCTCGAACGCCAGAACAGGATAAAACCGACCCGGGTAAAAGCCAGAATACTGAGAAAACTTACCAGCAAAATGGTCAGGATAATAATCATCTGATAATCTGAATTAGCAGAAGCCTGCAAAATAAAGATTTTACCGAAGAATCCACTAAACGGTGGCAGGCCTGCCATCATCAAGGCGATGATGAAATAGACAATCGAAACCAGCTTGTTCTGTTTCATCAGTGGGGCGATTTTAAAATGATCTTTAAATTCGCCACGCTGTGAGGTAATCCAACCCGACAGAATATAAAATGCGGCCGCAATCAGGGTGCTGTGTACCAGGTAATATAGCGCACCCGCCCAAGCCGCAGTATTATTCAGGCCAATGGCCACCAAAATCGTTCCGACTGAAGACAGCACCATAAAACCGACAAAACGGCGCAGACGTTCGGTGCCAATCGCACAGATCACCCCATAGACGGATGTGACCAGGCCAATCACTAGCAGACAGTTCATCAGAATCTGATGGCTATATTCATCATCAAAAACCGTGCCGTTGATCCGCAAAATCGCATAAACCCCGACTTTGGTCATGATGGTAAAGAGCGCGGCAACAGGAGTCGTGGCTACTGCATAGGTTTTGGGTAACCAGAAACCCACCGGCAGCATTGCTGCTTTGATTCCAAACACCACAAACAGCATCAAGCCACCCGCAACAGCCAGTTTGTGCTGATCTTCTGCAAGGGTTGGCAGCAAACGGGCCACATCAGCCATATTCAGGCTGCCGACACTGCCATAAATCATCCCGAGTCCAATTAGGAACAGCGCAGACGCCAGCAGGTTAATGGTGACATAGTGAATTCCCAGCTGAAAACGTGCCTTACCTTGTCCATGCAACAGCAGTACATAAGACGCCATCAGCAAAATTTCAAAGAATACGAACAGGTTAAACAAGTCACCGGTTAGGAATGCACCATTCAGACCCATCAGCAGGAAATGCACCATGGCATGGAAATAACGGCCGCGTAAGTCCCATTCTTTGCTGGCATACCAGACCACAGGCAAGGCGAGCGCATAGGTCAACACCAGCATCATGGCCGAGAGCTGATCCAGCACCAGCACGATCCCGAATGGTGCTGCCCATTCGCTGAGGGTGTATACGCTGATTTGGCCCTCGCTGCTGTTTATCAGATAGCTAACGGCAATGATCAGGCCCAAGATTCCCGAGAGATGGCTGATACCACGACGCCAGGGTTGACGCCAGTCCGTGATCAGAGAGCCTGCACCCGGATTTCCCAAAAGTACCAAGGCAAAAGCGGTAAAGGCCGGCAAAAGAATGCTGAAAATAGGAGTATGTTGAGTCCAGAAATTGAGAAGATCAGTCATTAAGGCTCATCCTCACGTGGATCAATCTGGGGGATATCTTCTTTTGAGTCAACGTGGTCTGTTCCTGATTCGTAGCGGCTACGCAGTGCCAGTTGGACAATAAAGGCAGTGGTGGCAAAGCCAATCACGATGGCCGTCAGCACCAGTGCCTGAGGTAGAGGGTCAGTCACATTCGCGGCTTCGGTTAATACTGCAGGCGAATTCATCTGAATCCGGCCCATGGCAAATAAAAACAGGTTGACCGCATAACCAATCATGGCCAAGCCCAATACCACCGGGAAGGTACGGGCACGCAGGATCAGATAAATGCCTGTGGCTGTCAGCAGGCCAATCGCAGAGGCTAATAAAAATTCTAAACTGATCATTCTATTATCCTCTTGGTACGGGGCCAGTCATGCTTGAGTGACGTGAATCGCCCAAGACCGAAATCATCAGCATGGTCGCACCGACAACAGTGACATAGACGCCGACATCAAACAGTGCAGCCGAAGCTAAATGCATTTCTCCAATGATGGGCGGAGAGACATAAATATGTGCACTGGTCAGGAATGGACGTGACCAGAACCAGGCCGCGATTCCGGTCAACCCTGCAATCGTTAAGCCGATCCCGATCCAGATTTCATACAGGCGACCGGATTTGGCGCCAAGCAACTGTTCGGTTTTGTCCTGTCCCACTGCAATATATTGAATAATAAGTGCCAGTGAAGTCACCAGTCCGGCAATGAATCCACCGCCCGGCAGGTTATGGCCACGCAAAAAGATATACAGGCTGACCACTAGCGCGACCGGCAAAATCCAGGATGCAGTAATACGCAACATCAGCGGGGAAGGATTAAAACGATAGGTCAGGCCTTGGGTCATGGTGGTACCATGCGCACGCATGCCATCCATCAAGCTGAGTACACCAATTGCGGCAATCCCCAGGACGGTAATTTCGCCGAAGGTATCGAAACCACGGAAGTCGACCAGAATCACATTCACCACATTGGTTCCGCCGCCCAGAGGAATGGACTGTTGCAGGAAGAACCATGAAATGGAATTGTGATCACGGGTCATGATCAGCCAGGCAATTGCCGCAATCCCGAGACCGCCGCCCAAGGCAATAATGGCATCACGCCAGCGACGGGTCGGACTCGATTCATACGGTGTTAACTGAGGCAGTAAAGATAAACTCATCAGGAGCAGAACCGTGGTGACCACATCGACCGTAATCTGGGTCAATGCCAGATCGGGCGCCGAGAAGCCGATAAAGACCATGGTGACGACCAGGCCGACTGCACCGCTAATCAGTACCGCTTTAATCCGCTCATGATGGAACCACAGCAGCATCCAGCAGGCAGAGAACAGCAGTAACCACAAGATAATCGCCAGGGCAGGGGCATGGGTCAGCTCGCGTGTACCCGTACCCACCGCATTGCTGAGTAATGGGAACCCCACCAGCCCGATGGTAAAAATCACAATCCACAATAAATAGCTTTGTAATTTGCCATTTTCAGTGGTACGGCGGAAACGGCGTGAATTCAGCAGCAAATTTTTCAAAAACAGGTCGAACAGCACCCGGCCCTGTAAGCGGCCCAGTTTTGGATCCAAGTCGATTTCACGTAAGGCGCCACCTTTGGCGAGAGAAAAGTAAAAGATTATTCCGCCGAGCAGAGCGATCACACTCATCAGCAGCGGCAGGTTGAAACCATGCCAAAGCGCCAGATGGGTACCTTCAAAATCAAAATTTTGGGTTGTCGCTTGAGTGGTGCTATTGACAATTTTTTCTACTAGAAGAGCGGGTAATAGACCGACTAAAATACATAAAATTGCTAACAAAGTAGCCGGTGCGCGCATACCAAAGGCAGGTTCATGTGCATCTTTATTCGGAACCTGCTTGCCTAGCGGACCATCGAAAAAGACCCCATGCACCAGTCGAATGGAATAAGCCACCGCAAAAATCCCGGCCAGTGTCGCGACAATAGCAGAGCCGACCATAAGTGGACCACTTAAACTGGCGACCAGTTCGGTAAAGAACATTTCCTTGGACAGGAAACCATTGGTCAACGGTACACCTGCCATGGATGCTGCCGTGATCATGGTCAGTGTTGCGGTAAAGGGCAGTAATTGCCACAAGCCAGACAATTTACGTAAGTCACGGGTACCGGATTCATGATCGATGATGCCGGCAATCATAAACAGTGCCGCTTTAAAGGTGGCATGGTTAATAATGTGGAAAATCGCTGCTGCAACGGCCAGTGGTGAGCCAATCCCGAGCAGACACATGATCAGACCTAAATGACTGATGGTGGAGTAGGCAAGTAAGCCCTTCAGATCTTCCTTAAAGATGGCAAAGAAGGCGGCCATGCACAGGGTAAACAGACCAACAAAGGTCACAATATTATGAAACAGTGCAGCACCGGCAAAGATCGGGAGCAAACGTGCTACCAGGAATAAACCGGCTTTGACCATGGTGGCCGAGTGCAAATAGGCAGAGACCGGTGTCGGTGCAGCCATGGCATTCGGCAACCAGAAGTGGAACGGGAACTGCGCACTTTTGGTAAAGGCACCAAGTAAAATCAGCAACAAGGTTGGAACAAATAAATGATGGGACTGAATCTGCTCAGTCATCGTCAGGATTTGGTCAAGCTGATAAGTGCCGGTAATTTGACCAAGCAGGACAAAACCGCCCAGCATCGCCAGACCACCCATTCCGGTAATGGTCAAGGCCATACGTGAGCCGCGTTGCGCCGCTTCGTAATTGCTCCAGTAACCCACCAGCAAGAAGGAGGAAATACTGGTCAGTTCCCAGAAAACTAATAAGATAATCAGGTTATTTGACAATGAAATCCCGAGCATGGCGGCCATAAACAGCATCAGCAGAAGATACAGTTTGCTCAGTGAGTTTTTTGGATTGAGATAATAATAGGCATAAATATAAATCAGGGTGCCAATTCCGCTGATCAGCAAGGCAAACAGCAATCCCAGAGAATCCAGGCGAAAACTGAAATCAATGCCGAGCTGGGGCAGCCAGGACCAGGTCTGGGTCATCACTGCACCATCAAAGATGGCAGGCGCCTGACTCAATAATAATAAGAAACTGCTGAGGCTGACACCAATTGCCCCTAAAGCCGTTACCCCGCGCGAAAATTGCTTCAGCCACGAGACAAGGGTTGTGCCTAATACTAACGGTAACAATATAATAATCGGCAGCACACTCGTATCCATTGTCATGATTTAGGTTTTGATCAACCTAAGGTGAATCTTTATCTTTCAAGGATTACAGGACCACAAGGAGCGACCCAAACTTCTCAATCTTGAAAGCCAAAAGAATATTCAAAAAGAATATAAAACAGTTGTATTGCGCAACTTATAAACGATAGCAAATTCCGATTTTACAATGAAATTCGCAAATAAAACCGATCATATTACAGGATAACAACAACATCAACGTTTTTATGTAGAACTTATAAATTATACGCCGGCTCGGATTTAACAGGCGCTGCATGCTTAAACAGATCATCCAGAAGTGACCGAAAATTAAGATTAAATTGCAGGCATTGATTGTAAATTTGACTCAAAACAGTTCAATCCTAGCAAAACAGAATGCTGAAAAAGGCTTCCTTGTTTACTCAAACAATCGCGCTTATTTTTTTGAATCTGTTTAGAGCGACTGAGGTAGCGTCGGATGATACTCCTGAGTCAGTAGGGCTAGCAGTTCCTGCTGTTGTTCCGGATTTAACTGTTGCTGAATCATTTGCAATACTGCAAGCGGTGTGACGGGTTCGGTGACCGTTTCCAGTAAAGTATCTTCGGGCGAGATATCTTTATTTCGCTGCAATTCCAGCTCTGCGTAGATCTGATCAAACTGGGTTTTCATACTTTCAAGGTGAATGGGGTGCAGCTGTTTATTTTCCAGTTTCAGACATTGAAAAGCGTGTGCCTGTTCCAGTAATTCAGGCCGGTTGCCGGTCGCAATGATTTGCAAGTTAGGAAAAGCCTGATGCAGGCGTGATAGGATCACTGCTGCCATCTCCTGATCCAGTTGATGATCAATTGCATCAATCAGTAAAATACCTGTACCTTCCTGACAAGGGAATAAACTGTTGGGATTCAACAGACAAAGACGCCGCACAATATCGCCCACCAGCGCAATCCAGTTGCGGATACTGTTAGGCAGTTGCTGGAAAGTGAAGGTTTGTTGCTGATAGGTCACCATCAGTTGCAGCTTGGGCTGGTATTTTAAATATATCTGGCTGACTTCTGGCATGATCAGCGACAGGGTCTGTTTTAAAGCGGTGAGATTTGGTGCATGCAGATGTGCCTGGGCTTTCTCGATCTGCCGAGCCAGTTCATCTCCTCGGATATTCTCAGGCTGCTGCAAGGCACGCGCCAAAATCTGGTCCATAATCTTGGCACTTTGCGCATTTTCAATATCACTGATTTCACGAAACCATTCAAAAAAACGAGCAAAGGTGGTGAAAGGAATCGCAGCTATTTCATAAGCATGTGCAGACTGGAGAATGGCCGGGTTATTTTTGCTGAGCAGATTGACTTCATTGGTAAAACGTTCAGCAGGATAATAGACAATCAGGGGTAAGCCGAGCAGGGGATCGTGCAAGCGGGCTTTGTGATACAGGCTGAGCACGCTTTCAAGCTGTGAGGTTTCTGCTTTGCTAAATCCTAGACCCTGACTGTTTAGGGTCTTGTAGATTTGCCATGAACAGCTTTGTAGCTGGGTAGGCTCAGACTGACTGGATTCTGGCAAGCTGCCCATATCTTCAGGAAAACCGATCCGGATATCAATTTTGGATTGCAGCCGGTTTTGCATGATGTCCTGATCTTGCATCACCAGACCCGCGGCACGGCTGTCGCGATAACGCGCTGCAAACCAGGTCAGTGCCTGATAGCTAAAACGTAAAAGCGTAGTTTTGCCAGTTCCCTGATTGCCCAGAATCAAGGTGACCGGGCATTGCGGATAATTAAACTGGAGCTGAATGTCGGAAAAATGCAAGGTATGTTTCAGTTGAAGCGCTTGGATGTGCATAGATCACCTGTCCTATGAGGTTTACATCCATGCCATGCACCTTAACCGACTGCCTGCCGAAGCGACTGCGGCATTTTGATCTTCAGTTGCTGAATCAGGTCATAAATGTGATGAATATTTAAACTCACTTTAGCACGTGTACAGGCCACGTAAAGTAATCTTAATTCTTCATCACTAATTTTATGGTCTTTTTCATTGAGCTTAAACTGATAGTCATCTTCAATATGAACCCGATCCCACTCTAGGCCTTTGGCCTTGTGCGCCGTGGAAATAATATAATCAGCCTGGGCAATTGGTGTGATTTTAGCCAGAGCTTTTTTCAGCGGATCGGTGCCATGTTCGTCCACCAGTTTGACCAGTGGCTTGATGTCACTGCCTTCATTGGTTTCACAGTATTCATGGACATCATGCCAGGAGTTAAACCAGGCCAGTTCCGGTACATCAACCACACGTTTGCCCTGTTTCAGCATGGCGGCCGCATCGACAAAACGATTCAGTTTGACGTGATCGGCTTGCAGACTGACTTTATCCCCACGAACTAAACCTGCTAATAACAGTTCCATGGCGCGGGCATTAGTCCGGCATAAAATTGCATCCCGCATTTTGGTATGCGGTTTATTCACGACTTTAGAATCTAACAACGGATTGCCGAGTAAAGGCACAGTTTCATTTAAGGCACCTAAAATGGCATTGGCATTCAGGGCAACTTCAGGACCGAAACGAAATGAGGTGGTCAGACGTGATTCAGGTAAAGGTAGTTGCTGCATGGCATTCACTGCACCACGCCAGGCATAAATCTGCTGATGCGCATCTCCGACATAGATCACCTGGGTGCTGCGCTGTTTCAGCAAAATTCCCAGCATTAAGGGATCGGCATCCTGAGCTTCATCGAACAGCACATAGTCGGCCGGGATATTCGGTTCAGACAACGCCCAGAGTTTCAGGTAAATGTCATGACCAATGCCTGCCTGATGATTTGGATCAATCGACTCTAGCCAGCGTCGTTCGACTGCCGGATAAAGTTTCTTCTGTAAAGTCTCGATATCATCCGGATGCAACCAGCTCGGCGCCTGGATATGCCGTGGGGCAGGGTATTGCGAACTGGTCGAGCAGAAATAACCAACAGCATTGGCGACCAAGCTTGCCAGACGCGAAGGCATCAAGACATATTTTTCATAACGCCCACCCATCATGCGGCGCATGGTCATCGGTTCAAGCCGGTATTCTTTGGCAATAAAACTTGGACTCAAGCGTGGCAAGCGCAGTTTGTCGGTGACTCCACGTGGAACACTGCGAAACGCCAGTGAGTGAAAAGTACGGCAATCGACACCCCGGTGAAACTTGGCTTGCGCTTCACTGGCAATGGCCTTGTTAAAAGCCAGATACATGCCACGTCTTTGCGGCATGGCATCACTGATCATTTGCAAGGTAGTGGTTTTACCTGTGCCAGCATAGGCAATGACTTTAAAGGATTTGCCCAGACGTGCGTTATCAATGGCAGTGGCCTGCTCATAGGTCGCGGTCGGTTTTTTTAAATCAGACACAGATGAATTCAAGGCTTAATGCTGACGGTTGGCTTTTTCAACCAGGCCGGACAAGCCTTGGCGACGAGCCAGTTCATTTAATACCAATTGCACATCCAAGTCGAAATAGCCGAGCATGACGATAGTATGGAACCAAAGATCTGCCACTTCATAGATCAGATCATTTTTATGGTCTGCGGAAGCATCTTGGTCAAAGTCTTTGGCTGCTAGCACGGTTTCAAAGCTTTCTTCACCGACTTTTTCCAGAATCTTGTTCAGGCCTTTATGGTAGAGCTTGGCCACATAAGAGGAGTCCGGATCGGCCTGTTTGCGTTCTGCCATCATTTGACCCAGATAAGACAGGACTTCGACCTGCTCAGATTGAGCGGTTGAGGCTTCCATCGCCAGCGTATGCGGATTTGTCGATTTTTCGCCATAAATCGCAGATGGATCTTTCAACTGTGCATCGACAATTTCCCAGCCATTTGGTGTGAGCTTGCGATAGAAGCATGATTCACGGCCGGTATGGCAGGCAATGCCGCCATGCTGTTCAATTTGCAGCACAATCACGTCGGCATCACAGTCCAGACGGATTTCATGTACGGTCTGAAAATGTCCTGATTCTTCGCCCTTATGCCATAACTTACTGCGTGAACGAGAGAAATACACTGCCTGATTTTTTTCGGCAGTTAAAGCCAAGGCTTCACGGTTCATCCAGGCCACCATCAACACACGTCCGCTTTGATGATGCTGGGCAATGGCAGGGACTAATCCTTGATCGTTAAATTTTACTTCATCGAGCCATTGCGCGTTGTTCATAAGGGTTTCCATCATTTCAATCAAAATATAAAAATACGGATAGGAAATATCCGCTGATAGTGTACGTGATCTCGCAGCATTTGCGACAAAAATCTGTGTTGATCAGGACAGACTGTGTCGTGTGTTATCCAGATTGATCTGCTTTTACCCAGATATTTTAAATCTGAGACATTAAAAATCAGCCCTGTGTGCTAATGCTGATCAGTTAAAGAATTTAGAAATAGACTCTTTAACTTTTTAGTCGTTCACGACGGAGTCTTAGCGTTTTAAATCAAATATTTGTAAATCATTTGTTACTTTGGTTTCGCCCAAAGTAACCAAAGGCATTTGTCATCCGCAAAACTCGTCAGCCACCATCCACTAGTAAATTTATCGCAGAAATAATCATTTTTTAATGTAGTCCTGCCTCAAACAGTTGCGGATGACTTTTCTACCTATCAAATATAATCTTGAATTTAAAAAGAAAATGCCAGTCAATTATTTAACTGACTGGCATTAGCCCTGTAGGCGGCTTGTATTTCTAGGAAATTATCCCAGTAAAAATTACCAGTGTTCGCCCGGGAACAAACGCGCATATGCTTTTTGCACTAAGTTCAGTTTTTGCGGTTGACCCACAGATGCAGTTGAACTTGGGAACAGGTTATAGCCAATCGACATCAAGACATTGTTGATATCCGGTGCAATTGAATAGGTAATGGAAGCCAGACGGCCCAAACCGGTCGCCACTTTCTTCGGACGTTTCACAATCGCATAGGCAATCAGGTCAGCCGCCTGTTCCGGAGAAAGCGTCGGTACATATTTATAGATTTTGGTCGGCGCAATCATCGGGGTGCGCACCAAAGGCATATAGATCGACGTGATTGCGATTTTATGCGAATGCACTTCTGCAGACAGGCAGCGGCTAAAGGCGTCCAGCGCAGCTTTTGATGCGACATAGGCCGAAAAACGGGTAGCATTCGCCAGTACGCCAATCGAACTAATGTTAATAATGTGACCTGCACGACGAATCATCATTTGCGGCAGGATATTCATCACCAGACGCACCGCGCCGAAATAGTTCAGCTGCATGGTCCGTTCAAAATCATGAAAACGATCTACTGACTCGTGTACCGCACGGCGAATCGAACGACCTGCATTATTGATCAGAATATCAATATGATCGACTGAGGCAATAATCTGTTTGGAAACTTCATCAATTGCTTCCATATTGTTTAAATCACATGGAAAGATTGAGGCTTTGCCGCCTTTAGCTTCAATTTCTGATTTTACTTGTTCTAGGGTTTCCTGAGTACGGGCTACCAGTAAAACATGGGCACCTGCATCAGCCAGTTGATGTGCTGTCGTTAAACCAATACCGCTGGATGCACCGGTAATCAGGACGGTTTTACCTGCAACACGTTTTTCCAGTTGTTTGTGTAGTCTAGTTTTCACGTTTGTTATCCCTAATTTGAAGTCAGCGTTCAAATTATTTTTATTAAAGATCTATAGCGCTCTAATAGAAGATGAGAGCGAAGGTGAGTCCAGATATGATAACCAATTCTTCAAGAAAATCTATAAATTAAACTATTGAAATTAAAATAAAAATTAGAGTAATTGCTCTATTTGTGTTCACTCTTTCATTTAACTTTTAACATGAAAATAAAAAGTAAAGCAAGTGGCTGTTTTAGAAAATAAATAAAAAAACCTCACCAAAATGATGAGGTTTCGAAGCGGCTCGGGCACTTTTTAAACGGCCGCCAGCGCCTGTTCCAGATCGGCAATCAGGTCATCACTATGTTCAATCCCAATAGATAAACGCACCATATCCTCACTGACGCCTGCCGATTTTAACTCTTCGGCATTGAGCTGACGATGCGTAGTAGTCGCCGGATGGCAGGCCAGACTTTTAGCGTCGCCGATATTGACCAGACGTGTAAACAGTTGCAGGGCATCAATAAAACGTGTGCCGCCTTCGAGACCATGTTCTACCCCAAAGGTCAGAATGGCAGACGGTTTACCTTTCACATATTTCTGTGCCAAGGCATGCTGTGGGTGATCTTTCAGGCCGGCGTAATTAACCCATTTCACTTTAGGATGTTTTTGCAGATATTCAGCGACTTTCAGTGCGTTTTCGGTATGACGTTCCATACGCAAGCTTAAAGTTTCCAGACCTTGCAGAATCAGAAACACATTCTGCGGGCTGATCGCAGCGCCGGTATTACGCAGTGGCACTACGCGCGCACGGGCGATATAAGCTGCTTCTCCCAAAACTTCGACATAGTTCACGCCATGGTAGCTTGGGTCAGGCGTATTCAGGGCAGGGAAACGTTCAGGGTATTTACCCCACGGGAATTTACCGCTATCCACAATAATGCCGCCAATTGAATTGCCATGACCGCCGATATATTTGGTCAGAGAATGCACGATAATATCTGCGCCGAAATCGAAAGATTTTTGAAGTACTGGGGTGGCAACAGTATTATCGACAATGACCGGCACGCCATATTCGTGCGCAATTTTAGAGATTTCTTCCAGATCAATAATATTACCCAGCGGGTTACCAATCGATTCCACAAAAACCAGTTTGGTTTTTTCATCAATCAAGTCATGCAGACTTTCCGGTTGTTCATAATCAAAGAAACGGACTTCAATACCCTGTTTGGGCAGGGTGTGCGCAAAAAGATTATAGGTACCTCCGTAAAGCGTTGACACAGAAGCAATGTTGTCACCCGCTTCCGCAATGGTCTGAATCGCATAAGTAATCGCAGCCATGCCAGAGGCCAAAGCCAGCGCGCCAATTCCACCTTCCAGTGCTGCGACACGTTGTTCCAGAACCGCAGTGGTCGGGTTCATAATTCGGGTATAGATATTGCCCTGAACCTTTAAATCAAAGAGATCGGCCCCATGTTGAGTATTGTCAAAGGCATAAGACGTGGTTTGGTAAATCGGCACTGCCACAGCTTTGGTGGTTGCTTCTGGGGTATAACCTGCATGAATCGCAAGGGTTTCTGCTTTATAACTCATTCTGTTTGATCTTCTTGTTTAAGTTTATGGCTTGAGTGTAGCATTTTCACATATGAGTAAAAGTGCAATTTTATTGAAATAAATATATGAAATATTCATATATCGACCTGGATTTGAGTCGTTTATTTTACTGAAAACAACTGTTTAAAAAAACATCATCAATAAACTTGTAACAATGCATTGAAGTTCATGGCAATGGCTTATGTTTTCGCAGCTTTCTGCGTATAATAGCCGATTATTTTTTCGCTCATTTTTGAGCTGGGGTGGTTGTTTTAACCCCATTTGGTTTTTCAGTTGAGGAGTCCTACGTGGCCCAATATATTTACACGATGAACCGAGTGTCGAAGATGGTTCCGCCTAAGCGCGAAATCCTGAAAGACATCTCCTTATCATTTTTCCCAGGCGCTAAAATTGGTGTGCTTGGTTTAAACGGTGCAGGTAAATCTACCTTGCTTCGTATTATGGCGGGCGTAGATAAAGATTTCTCTGGTGAGGCACGTGCGCAACCGGGTACAAAAATCGGTTATCTTGAGCAAGAACCACCTTTAGATGAAACCAAAGACGTTCGTGGTAACGTTGAAGATGGTTTACGTGAACCTCTTGATGCTTTAGCGCGTCTGGATGAAGTCTTTGCTGAATATGCAGCAGAAGATGCAGATTTCGATGCACTTGCGAAAGAGCAAGAGAAGCTTGAAGCGATTATCCAGACTTGGGATGCGCATAACCTTGCCAACCAGATGGATCAAGCGGCTGCAGCATTGAACCTGCCTGCTTGGGATGCAGATGTATCTAAGCTTTCAGGTGGTGAGCGCCGCCGTGTGGCACTTTGCCGTTTACTTCTGTCTAAACCAGACATGTTGCTTCTCGATGAACCGACGAACCATTTAGATGCTTCTTCTGTATCTTGGTTGGAACGTTTCTTGAAAGACTTCCCGGGTACCATCGTCGCTATTACGCATGACCGTTACTTCTTGGATAACGTTGCTGAATGGATTCTGGAGCTTGACCGTGGTATGGGCATTCCGTATCAAGGTAACTACTCTTCTTGGCTTGAGCAGAAAAATGCCCGTTTAGAGCAAGAGAACAAGCAGGAAGAATCTTTTGCTAAAGCATTGAAAAAAGAACTTGAATGGGTTCGTTCTAATGCCAAAGGTCAGCAAAAGAAAAACAAAGCGCGTATGGAGCGTTTTGAAGAGCTTAACTCGCGCGAATTCCAGCAACGTAACGAAACTTCTGAAATCTACATTCCACCTGGCCCACGTCTGGGCAACAAGGTTGTAGAAGTTGAAGGCATCAGTAAATCGTTTGGTGATCGCTTACTGTACAAAGATTTAACGTTCACAGTACCACCTGCTGCAATTGTGGGTATCGTGGGTGAGAACGGTGCGGGTAAAACCACGCTATTCCGTATGATGACTGGCGAACAGCAACCAGATACCGGTACGGTAACGCTGGGTGAATCGGTTAAAGTGGCTTATGTCGGTCAGATCCGTGACACCTTAGATAACAACAAAACCGTTTGGGAAGAAGTGTCTGGTGGTTTAGATATCTTGAAGATTGGTGATTACGAAATCGCATCTCGTGCGTATATCGGTCGCTTTAACTTTAAAGGCCAAGATCAGCAAAAGCGCGTAGGTCAATTGTCAGGTGGTGAGCGTAACCGTTTACAACTTGCGAAAATCCTGCAAATGGGTGCAAACGTGATCTTGCTGGATGAACCATCGAACGACTTGGACATCGAAACCTTGCGTGCACTTGAGGATGCCATTCTGGTATTCCCGGGTACTGTGATGGTGATCTCGCATGACCGTTGGTTCCTGGATCGTATTGCAACGCACATCTTGTCATTTGAAGGTGAAACCCCTGAATTCTTCACTGGTAACTATGCTGAGTTTGAAGAATATCGCCGTAAGCGTGATGGTGATGATCTTGTAGCGAAGCGTCAAAAATATCGCAAAATCGGTGTTTAATCATCTCCGACTTTTGTAAATAAAAAAACCAGCCTCAGGGCTGGTTTTTTTATGTTTATTATATGGTGGAGGGTAAATTAGATTTCCCACTCATGATTACATTCACGGCATTTCCATTTCTTTTGTGTTTGCATGAATGCCTGCATTGAAATTTTAAAATCAGGTAGATCTTTATAGAACATAAAACCTGCGATCAAAGAAAGAATAAAGACGATCACAGTCGCAGTCTGTAAAGTGGTACCTGCACCATCGCCAAAAATCCACATCGCGATGCTAATAATGACCAGTAATAATAACAGGAACAGGGCAGGGACCAGAAACATTAAGCTTTTAGGAACCACTGGACGTGGAGCTGCTTGACCTGGCTGGGCCACTGGCATGATTTTCGGGCTTTGACACTTAGGGCAACGATATTGCATTACAACTCCAAAATTCTAAATTACTGATTATTTTATCGGAAGATGCGAAGAAACCGAAATATTGCCCAACATAAAATATACAGGCAATAAAAAACCCAAGTCGCAATGCTTGGGTTTTTTATAAGATGACAACAATATATTATGGTCATCTTGAATATGGCGTCCCTACGGGGATTCGAACCCCGGTTACCGCCGTGAAAGGGCGATGTCCTAGGCCTCTAGACGATAGGGACAATTGAGGCAAATAACACAGCTAAAGCAAGACTTGATTTGGTGGAGTCAAGGAGGATCGAACTCCTGACCTCTACAATGCCATTGTAGCGCTCTACCAACTGAGCTATGACCCCAGTCTGTGTGAGCGCTATATTAGGGATATCGCGCTCACACGTCAACACAAAAATTAATTAAGCTTGATCAACTGCTTCATTTTTCGGCAACTTTAAGCTTTCATTGAGTTTTTCCCAGATTTTCAGCTCTTTTTTGCTTGGACCACCGACAATTTCCAGCGCATGACGTAAACGTGCAAAGGTTAAATCAGGACCAATGGTCACCATCGTTTGCATCACTGGTGTAGATGCAGTCGAACCGGCGATCGCAATAAAGAACGCAGGCATGAAGTCGCGCAACTTGATTTCCATTTGCGTCGCCAGGTCCATCAAGGTCTGGCTCACTGTGTCGTTATTCCAGGTGAACAGGCTTTCTAAACGCCAAATTGCGAATTGAAGACTTTGACGTACCTGTTCATCCGACAGTTTCTTGCTTTCAAACTGTTCTTTAGACAGGGTCGGGAAATGGTTAAAATAATGTGCCGACCAATTTACCGCTTCAGACAGCAGGTTAATACGCGGTTGAATCGCAGCTGCAATTTCTTCTAACTTGGCACGATCCGCTTTCCAGGCCAATAAGGTATCTAGAAGTTCAGCCGGGCTGAGTGCCTTGATCCATTGACCATTTAACCAGTTCAATTTCTCAACATCAAAGATCGGACCACCGAGGGATACACGTTTGATATCAAAATGTTCAATCATTTCAGCCAAAGTGAATTTTTCACTTTCATCTGGCATTGACCAGCCCATACGACCCAAGTAGTTCAACAAGGCTTCAGGCAGTACACCGATGTCTCTGTAATAGTTAATTGAGGTCGGGTTTTTACGTTTAGACAGCTTAGATTTATCCGGGTTACGCAGCAGTGGCATGTGGCAGAGTACCGGCATGTCCCAACCGAAATATTGATACAGCAACTGATGTTTCGGCGCAGATGGAATCCATTCTTCACCACGAATTACGTGGGTGATTTGCATCAAATGATCATCTACTACGTTAGCCAAGTGGTAGGTTGGTAGGCCATCGGTTTTCAGCAGGATTTGCATGTCTACTTGCGCCCATGGAATTTCCACTTCGCCACGCAGCATGTCATTGAATTTACATACACCTTCAGTCGGTACTTTCATGCGAATCACATGTGGTTCACCAGCGGCCAAACGACGCTCCACTTCTTCTTGAGAAAGATTCAGACTGCGACCGTCATAACGTGGTGACTCACCACGTGCCTGCTGTTCTGCACGCATTTGATCCAGTTCTTCTGCAGTTGCGAAACAGTAGAAGGCATGGCCTTTCTCTACCAGTTCCAAGGCATAATTTTTATAGATATCCATACGTTCTGACTGGCGGTACGGCGCATGTGGGCCACCGACATCAGGACCTTCAGACCAGTTTAGACCCAGCCAGCGTAATGAATCCAGGATCATTTTTTCAGATTCAGGCGTTGAACGCAGTTGGTCAGTATCTTCAATACGAAGAATGAATTCACCGCCATGCTGTTTAGCAAAACATAAGTTAAACAAGGCGATATAGGCAGTACCTACATGCGGAAAACCAGTAGGAGAAGGTGCAATACGAGTACGAACAGTCATAGCCGGATCTAATCTTAGATATAAAATTGCAGCTATTATAGCGAAAAAGCCACATCACTTAATGCTTTATTCAACATTGAATGATGTGGCTTTTAAATCCGGGAATATTCAGCGCTGTTGATGCTGATTAAGAATGAGCACTCGAAAAAATACTTTGGACAAAGCGGGTGAAGCGGTAATTCTGTTCTGCAAAGAAATTTTGCGAAGGTGCGACTTTAAATGCAGTCAAGACTTTTAGATTATCTTCTGTTTGAAGTGTTTTTTCAGTTTTTTGTTGCTGAATCGCTTTTTCAATCGGCGAAGTCTTGCTTTCAACAGTGCTTACTGTAGGCTTCGGCAAGTCTGTCTTCACAACGACGGCATGACCGAGTTGAATCGAGAACAACATAATCAGGCTTAGGATGCTGGCTGTGAATAATGTAAATTTCATATCCAAACTTCCTCCTTACTTCTGGTTGGTTTTATTTTGTTAAAAATGTTTTTTTAATACTCTGTCTACAATTTAATCACAGTTGATCATAAAGAAGTAGAACCAAGTCACATTTTTTACAAAAGAAATAATATAACTCTGTGGAAAATTACCAAAAATCGTAATTTCCTGTTTTGGTGGCCTATTTTTAACAGACAACTGTGAAGAGAACGTGAAGAACTGTCTTATATTGTAGCAGAAGATTACTTTTCTAGCAGAATATGTATCCGGATTTAATTGTTAGAAGATATCTCAAAATCAGAAATAGATTGTAGATATTGTTATAAATATATGATTGTTATGTTTATTTTTGATTTGTATAGTGCAGGTCATATAAACAATGAGTTATATCAAATGAAAAAAATAATAGCATCCGCAATCTTGACAATTATAGTGGGAACAGCAGTACAGAATTCCATTGCCAAAGATTTCCTGAATGTCTCTTATGACCCGACCCGTGAATTTTATCAGGAATATAACGAAGAATTTGGCAAATTTTGGAAGCAGAAAACCGGACAAACGGTTAATTTTAAACAGTCGCATGGTGGCTCAGGCAAGCAGGCGCGTTCAGTGGTCGATGGTTTGCAGGCCGATGTGGTGACTTTGGCTTTGGCCAATGATATCGAAGAAATCGTCAATGCAGGTTTAATCGCGAAAGGCTGGCAAAAAGAGTTTCCGAGTAATTCGGCACCTTATACGTCTACGATTGTATTCTTGGTGCGTAAAGGGAATCCAAAGCAAATCAAAGACTGGAATGATCTGACCAAAGCGGGTGTGGACATTATTACCCCAAACCCGAAAACCGGTGGTGCACCTCGTTGGATCTACCTGTCTGCTTGGGGTTATGCACTGAAACAACCGGGCGGTAATGATGCGAAAGCCAGAGAGCTGGTGAAAAAACTTTATCAAAATGTCAAAGTACTCGACTCCGGTGCGCGTGGTTCACTGACGACGTTTGCCGAGCGCGGTATTGGTGATGTGCTTTTATCCTGGGAAAATGAAGCCTTGCTGGCGACCCAAGGTCTGGGTAAAGATAAGTACGATATCGTCTATCCATCCATTTCAATTCTGGCCGAGCCATCGGTAGCGATTGTCGATAAGAACGTGAATAAAAATGGTAATACCCATCTGGCAAAAGGCTATTTGAACTATTTATATTCACCGAAAGGGCAGGAGCTTGCTGCGAAATATTTCTTCCGTCCGCGGGATGCCAAAGTCGCTAACAAATATTCGGCTCAGTTCCCGAAAATCCAGACCTTTACCATTGATAAAGTCTTTGGTGGTTGGGCCAAAGCGCAAAAAACACATTTTGTGAATGGGGCGATTTATGACCAGATTTATAATGAAAAAAGATAAGTAAGCGGTAGTCTAAATAAAATAAAGAAAATGGCTAAAGTGTTATCCATTTTCTTTATATCTAATGCATAAAATTCTATATATTAGATATAAGTAGAATAATAAATAGTATTTTCCTTTTAAAAACAAAATATTAATACAGAAAAACCTTTTATTTTATCGTGTTGTGATGTTGTAGGGTGAATTGCGATAAATGATTTTATTTCATATAGTTATATCTAATGAAGATAAACTCTGTGCTGCCATGAAAATTCAATTAAAATCGTTATTTAGTGCTGCCTTATTGGCGACTGGTTTAGGCATGACCGCGACTGCTTCACAAGCAGCAGACCGTCAGTTTCTGAATGTATCCTATGATGCCACGCGTGAGTTCTATGATGAATTTAACAAATCATTTGGCGCTTACTGGAAAAACCGCACCGGTCTGGATGTGAATTTCAAGCAGTCACATGGCGGTTCGGGTAAACAGGCACGTTCTGTGGTCGATGGTCTGAAAGGTGATGTGGTGACTTTGGCGCTGGCCAACGACATCGAAGAAATTGTGAAATCTGGTCAGATTCAGCCGGGCTGGCAAAAGGAATTCCCACATAACTCGGCACCTTATACCTCGACGATCGTATTCATGGTACGTAAAGGTAATCCGAAAGGTATCAAGGACTGGAATGACTTGACCAAACCAGGCGTACAAATTATTACGCCGAACCCGAAAACGGGTGGTTTGCCGCGTTGGGTGTATCTGTCTGCATGGGGTTATGCCGAGAAACAGCCAAGCGGTAATAAAGCCAAAGCACAGGAATTTGTCGGCAAGCTTTATAAGAACGTGAAAGTGATGGATTCTGCTGCCCGTGCTTCAATGACCACCTTTGCCGAGCGTGGGATTGGCGATGTATTGCTGACTTGGGAAAATGAAGCCTTGGTCACGCAAAAGACCTTAGGTAAAAACAAGTTTGATATCGTCTATCCATCAATTACGATTTTGACTGAACCGTCAGTGGCGATTGTGGATCGTACCGTGGAGAAAAATGGCAATAAATGGTTGGCAACAGGTTATATCAATTACCTGTATTCACCATTGGGTCAGGAAATGGCAGCTAAACATTTCTATCGTCCGCGTAATGAAAAAGTATTAGCCAAATATTCGGCGCAGTTCCCGAAAATCAAAACCTTTACCATTGATGAAGTCTTTGGTGGCTGGGCCAATGCACAGAAAACCCATTTTGTGAATGGTGCAATCTTTGACCAGATTTATAACAGCAAACGTTAATTGATCTGCGAAGTCATCTGGATTGAAAAAAGCCTCCGGTTTTTGGAGGCTTTTTTGTATGAGAAAAATGCTAAAACGGTTTTCTCTATGGAAAGTAATATTTATCTACAAAAAGTCGTTTGGAGCTTTGTCTAAACAGGGTGATAATGTGCAGTTAAATTTTTCCCCCTATTGATTGAGTTTTTATGTCACATATTTCTGTATTACTTCACGAAACGATTGATGCCTTGTTGGCGGGTCGCAATACGGGAACTTATGTGGATGGGACCTTTGGCCGTGGTGGACATACGCGTTTATTGCTGTCCAAATTAGATGAAAATGCACGCGTCTATGCCTTTGATAAAGATCCACAAGCACTGGCTGTAGCAGCTGAACTCGAACAAGAAGATTCACGTTTTAAAATTATCCATGCCAGCTTTGCTGATCTGAAAGATGCCTTGGCTGAACTGGGCATTGAACAGGTTGATGGGGTGATGGCGGATCTTGGTGTTTCTTCACCGCAGCTGGATCAGGCTGAACGTGGTTTCAGTTTTATGAAAGATGGCCCGCTGGATATGCGCATGGATAACTCGCAAGGTCCAACTGCAGCAGAATGGCTGACCCAGATTGAAGAAGAAGCGTTGGCGAATATCATTTTTAAATATGGTGAAGAGCGTTATAGTCGCCGTATTGCCAAAGCGATTAAAGCTGCTGGATATATTGATACCACGGCAAAGCTGGCTGAGATTGTAAAAGTAGCACACCCGAAATGGGAAAAAAATAAGCATGCTGCGACCCGTACTTTCCAGGCGATTCGTATTGCTATTAATAAGGAATTAGAAGATATTGAAATCTTCTTGCCTCAGGCCGTTGAAATCTTGAAACCTGAAGCACGTTTGGCGGTGATTAGCTTCCATTCACTGGAAGACCGTTTGATTAAACAATTTATTCAAAAAGAGTCAACGCTTGAAGAGGATTCAGGCTGGGGAATGCCACAACAACAGAAAGATACGCGACGTTTAAAGAAAGTTTCTCGTGTTAAAGCCAGTGATGAGGAGGTCAAAGCCAATCCTCGTTCACGTAGCGCATGGCTCCGGGTAGCAGAACGTTTAGCTTAATAGGCAGATCATGAAAACGGAAGTGGTTGATAAAAAAACAGAAAAATTGTGGCTGAAAAAAGTTACAATCTATCTCATGCTGATACTGATGGTCTTCATCAGTGCAGTATTTGTGGTATTTCAGGTATTTGAATACCGTCAGGATAACAGAAAGCTGAGTACCTATCTGCGTGAAAGGGATGACCTGAATGCAGAGTGGGGGCGTTTGCTGATTGAGCAGCAAACTTTTGGCGCGACGGCACAGATCGGTACGCGTGCAGTGACACAGCTGCGTATGTATTCACCTCCGGTTTCACAAAGTGTCGTGATTTCCTTACCACAAACTTCAGATGAGAAAAAATAAGGCTAGCGTTCCGACATGGTAGACAAGAGAAAGAAGCAACCGGTACGTAAAAAACAATCGGTCACCGACAAAAATGCCTCAAATGTTTATATCAATCGTTTTTACATCATGTGGGCGGTGGTGCTGCTGTGTTTCGTGACACTGATTTGCCGTGCTTTCTATGTACAGATTATTAATAAAGATTTTTTGCAAAATAAAGCCAATGCCAATATTTTAAGAACCAATACCATCAAGGCGATGCGTGGCGTAATTTATGATCGTAATGGCATTCCATTGGCGATCAGTACCCCAATCATGAAAATTGTGATTGATCCACGTGATTATTTTGACAATAAAAAACTTTATGATGAAACCATGCTGGCGCTGGAAAAAGAGCCGAATAGCCGTAAACTGAAACGTCAGTTACCGGATAAAAACCTGAATCTGGATGAGCTGGCGGATGCAGTCGGTATGGATCGGGCAGAATTGCGCAAAAAAATGCAAGAACGTCCGCGTTCACGTTATCTGATCCTGAAAAAAGAAGTTCCGCCACAACAGGCCGAACTGATCATGAAGCGTAATTTTCAGGGCGTATATACCGAGAAAAACTATAAGCGCTATTATCCGCAGCCACAGCCGAACTCTCAGATTATTGGCCTGACCAATAGCGAAGGCAGCGGCATTGAAGGTCTGGAAATGCAGCTGAATAGCCGTCTTTCCGGAAAGGATGGCGAACAGCAGATCATTCGCGATAAAAAAGGTAACCGGGTCAAAGAACCGGAAGTGATTAAAGAAGTTGAACCGGGCGAAAATATTACCTTAAGTATCGACTCGCGTCTGCAATATATCATGTACCGTGAGCTGACTGCGGCCGGAGTTGCCAATAATGCCCGTTCAGCGACTGCGATTGCGGTAGATGTCAAAACCGGTGAAATTCTGGCGCTGTCATCATGGCCATCCTATAACCCGAATGATAAAAACAGCCTGCTCAATAAGGATGCCATGCGTAACCGCGGTGCAGTCGATTCTTTCGAGCCGGGCTCGACCATGAAGCCGCTCACTGTAGCGATGGCCTTGGAAAGTGGCAAATATACGGCGAATTCAGTCGTGAATACCACACCGGGCAGTATGCGGGTTGGTAATCATACCATTCGTGATACGCATAACTATGGTCAGTTGACACTCGGCGGCATTCTACAGAAATCCTCTAACGTTGGTGTGGCAAAACTGGCCTTATCGTTGCCGTATGAAACCTTACCAACCTTCTATAAACGTCTGGGTTTTGGTCAGCGTTCAGCGGTGAAATTCCCGGGTGAAAGTGCCGGTTTGATTCTTCCACCAAGCAAATGGAATGTATCAGAAGTGGCGACTATGTCCTATGGTTATGGTCTGAACGCGACGGTACTTCAGCTAGCTGATGCCTATGCCATGCTGGCCAATAAAGGCGTGAAAATGCCGCTGAGCCTGTACAAGCTGGAAGAACAGCCGCAGGGTGAGCAGATGATTGATGCCAATATTGCCGATCAGGTCCTGCTGATGATGGAAACCGCAACCTTGCCAGGTGGTACGGCGACTCGCGCTACCATCCCAGGTTATCGCGTAGCCGGTAAAACCGGTACTGCACATAAATTGCGTGCCGACCGTAAAGGTTATTCGACCAATGAATACCGTGCATTATTTGCCGGCGTGGCACCAGTCAGTGATCCACGGATCGCCATGGTGGTGGTGGTAGAAAATCCACAAGGCACCTACTATGGCGGTACGGTATCTGCACCAGTCTTTGCCCGCGTGATGCAGGAATCCTTGCGTCTGCTGAATGTCCCTCTGGACAAACCTTTAGAACCTCCCAAAGTCCAGTAAATAGGTGATCAATGTCTATTACATTTCAAGATCTCTACACCCCTCACGATGTCGCTGACTGGATGAAGCAATCCTTTCAGGGCTTCGAGCTGGATAGTCGTAAAGTTAAACCGGGACAAATTTTTATTGCCCTGACCAGCCTGTCACAGTCAGAAAAAACCGTGCAATTCGCCCAGAAAGCTTTAGAGCACGGTGCATTGGCCGTGATTTCAGAAACTGAACTGGATGTATCTCCCAATTTGGTGGTGACAGATGTACGTCATCTAATGGGGCAATGGCAAAAGCAGTATTTACAAGCAACCCAACCCGTTACGGCTGCGCGTATTCTTGCAGTCACCGGCACCAATGGTAAAACCACGATTTCTCGCTTGGTGGCTGAATTCATCATGCTGCAAGGCAAAGCTTGTGCAGTGATGGGTACCACAGGTAATGGGATTTTGCCAAATCTGGAAGCATCGTCGCATACCACCCTGGATGCCTTGCAACTGCAAAATGCCTTGCATGGCTATGCACAGGCCGGTGCAGAATTTGCCTCGATTGAAGCCAGTTCGCATGGTCTGGAACAAGGCCGCTTGAATGGTTGTGATATCGAGATTGCGGGTTACAGCAATTTGAGTCGTGATCATCTGGATTATCACGGTACGTTACAAGCTTATGCAGAAGCAAAGTCAGGTTTATTCCGTTTTGAATCGTTAAAAGTGGCTGTCATCAATATCGATGATGAACATGCACAGATCATGCTGGATGCTGCACAAACTAATCCGGCACAGCCTAAAATTTTGACTTATTCCACCAAGCAAAAAGCGGATTATCAGGTTCAGGATATTCAGTACAGCATTTCAGGTGCGACCTTTAAACTAAAAACTGCTTCTGCTGAATATATGGTTAACAGTCCATTGCTGGGCCATTTCAATATTGAAAATCTGGTCGCCAGTCTGATTATGGTGGAGCAGGCTGGGTTTGACCTGAACAGTTTGATTGCGTCTGTACCACAGCTCAAAGGTGCGCCCGGTCGGATGCAGGTGCTGCGTGATGGAGAGCGCCTGTTTGTGGTGGATTATGCCCATACCCCGGATGCCCTGACTCAGGTTCTGGTGACCTTGAAACGTCATGTTTCACAAAATCTCTGGGCAGTCTTCGGCTGTGGTGGCGACCGTGACCGTGGTAAACGTCCACTGATGACTCTGGCAGCATTGGAGGGTTCAGATATCGCAGTACTCACTTCTGATAACCCAAGAACCGAAGATCCGGCACAAATTTTTGCTGATATGAAAAATGATATCGACTTTTCCGGCAAAATCTATCATGAAATTCATGACCGTCGTGAAGCGATCAAGTTTGCGGTTAAACACGCACAGGCGGGTGATATTGTCGTGATTGCAGGGAAGGGGCACGAAAATTATCAGGAAATTGATGGCGTACGTCACTGGTTTGATGACGTGATCGAAGTGCAAGCTGCGATTGATGCTCAGCATTGCAACACAGATTCAGCCTATTCAGCGCATTAGGATTCAGATATGCATACCTCAACAACAAGTACTGCGGCGCTGGAGCCGTGGAGCATAGAACAATTACAGCAGGCTACTCAAGGCTACTGGTTGAATGATAAAAAGCCTGCAGGTCAGATCAAGCGGATTTTGACTGATTCACGTGATGCAGAAGCAGGTGATGCTTTTCTGGCGCTGAAAGGAGAGCGTTTTGACGCGCATGACTTTATTGCGCAAGTGGCGGCTCAAGGTTGTGAAATTGCCATTGTCAGCCGTCCGGTGGATGCTGATATTTGCCAGTTGGTGGTAGAAGATACCCGTCTGGCACTTGGACAGTTAGGTGCTTATCGCCGTCAGCAGAATCCTCAACTCAAAGTCATTGCCTTGACCGGCAGTAGTGGCAAGACCACGACTAAAGAAATGCTGGGAAGCATTCTGTCGCGTCTGGCACCGACCTTGGTGACACGTGGTAATTTGAATAATGACCTTGGTGTGCCGGTAATGTTGCTGGAGCTACGTCCTGAACATCAATATGCAGTCATGGAGCTCGGTGCAAGTCATCAGGGTGAAATTGATTACACTTCAAAAATGGTGCAGCCGCATGTGGCGGGGATCATTAATATCGGGACTGCGCATTTAGGTGAATTTGGCGGTCGTGACGGGATTTGCCGCGCGAAATCCGAGATTTATGCGCATATCTCTGAAACCTCAATTATTCCTGCTGCAGATGATTTTGCTGAAGTCATTCGTGCCGCAGTAAGAACTGAAAAAAGCTTAAGTTTTGGTGCTGGTGGTGAAGTCTATGCCAGCGATGTAGTACTTGAAGCTCAATCTTCAAGCTTTACCCTGAATACAGCACAAGGCTCCAAAACAGTTCAGTTGCCGTTTGCCGGTGAGCATAATGTTGAAAATGCGACCGCAGCAGCAGCTTTTGCCCTGGCGATCGGTATTGGTCTGGATGATATCGTGGCCGGTCTGGAACAGGCCGTGGGTGCGAAAGGTCGTCTGAACTTTATTCCGTACAAAGACTATTTATTTATTGACGACACCTACAATGCCAATCCGGGTTCGATGCGTGCAGCGGCTGAAGTTCTGGCGCAGCAGCAGGGCATCCGGGTGATGGTCACCGGCGATATTGGTGAACTCGGTTCATCTGCCGCAATCGAGCATTACAAGCTCGGTCGGGATCTGGTCTCGGTGAAAGGCATTAATTTTGTGGTGGCTGTAGGTGAATTTGCGCCTGCCGCACAAGAAGGTGCTCGTAGTACACAATATGGTAAAAAAATGCAGGCTTTCCTGAATCAGGAGCAGGCATTACCGTTTTTAATTCGTTTGATTGAAACACATCAACCTCAGCCGATGTCATTCCTGTTTAAAGGGTCGCGTTTTACCCATATGGAAACATTGATGGCTGCATTGATGGAGAAACTCTAAATGCTGTTATGGCTCTTTGAACATTTGGCGGGCTTTGACAGCACGTTTCAGGTGGTTCGTTATTTAACTTTACGTGCTTTGCTCAGTGTCTTGACGGCATTGACCATCGGTCTGGTGCTCGGTCCTGTAATGATTCGCAAGCTTCAGGCGCTGAAATATGGTCAGGCAGTCAGCTCGTATGCCCCTGAAAACCATGCTAAGAAAATGGGCACGCCGACCATGGGCGGGGTGCTGATCCTGCTTTCGATTGGTATCTCAACTCTACTCTGGGCAGATCTTTCCAATCCTTATGTCTGGATTGTGCTGGGTGTGATGGTGATTTTCGGTGCCGTTGGCTGGGCCGATGACTGGATTAAAATCCGTTATAAAGACAATGCGGGTTTGCCTGCGAAGAAAAAATTCTTCTGGACTTCAGTTGGTTCTTTGGGTGCTGGTATTGCTTTGTATGTCATTGCACAGCAACAGACCAATCCGGTGCATACCGCGAATATGCTGGATCTGCTGATTCCATTCTTTAAAGACCTAAGCATTCCATTGTCGATGATCCCGTTGGGTATTGGCTTCATTATTTTCACTTACTTCGTGATTAATGGCGCATCCAATGCCGTGAACTTGACTGATGGTCTGGATGGTCTGGCGATTATGCCAATCGTGCTGGTTGCTACGGGTCTGGGCGTATTTGCCTATCTGGCCGGTGATGTGCGCTTTGCCAATTATCTGCATATTCCTTATGTGAAATATTCGTCTGAACTGGTGGTGGTCTGTGCTGCCATGATCGGAGCAGGTCTGGCTTTCCTTTGGTATAATGCCCATCCGGCTCAAGTATTTATGGGTGATGTCGGTGCTTTATCTCTTGGTGCGATGCTGGGTACGATTGCCGTCATGGTTCGTCAGGAAATCGTATTTGCGATTATGGCCGGTGTCTTTGTGGTGGAAGCGGTTTCAGTCTTCCTGCAGATTGGTTCATTAAGAATGCGCAATAAGCGTGTATTCCTGATGGCGCCGCTACATCATCATTATGAAAAGAAAGGCTGGCGTGAAACCCAAGTGGTGATCCGTTTCTGGATTATTACGATTATGCTGGTAGTTTTGGGTCTAATGACCTTAAAATTGCGTTAAGAAATGCATGAGAAAAAGTCGGCGCATGCCGGCTTTTTTGTTTTGGAGAAAATGATGAATTTACTCATGTGCCCAGTCTGTCGCCAGCAGTTGAGCTTAAATGAAAGAACATGGCGCTGTGAGAATCATCATAGTTACGATGTCGCCAAACAAGGCTATGTGAACCTGCATGTGGTTCAGCACAAGCACAGCAAAAACCCGGGAGATACGCCTGAGTCTGTGCAGGCACGTCGCGCATTTCTCAGCGCAGGTTATTATGCGCCTTTGCAACAGGCTGTCGTGGAAAAGATTCGCAAGTTGCGGATTGAGAACCTTTTGGATATTGGTTGTGGGGAAGGCTATTACACCAATGCCATGCAGGCCGAAGTGCTGCAATGTGTGGGGGTCGATATTGCCAAAAATGCAGTTCAGGTGGCTGCCAAACTGAATAAAGATATTACTTGGGTCGTGGGAACCGGGGCAACCTTGCCAGTACTGAATGAATCAATTGATCTCTGCACCAGCTTGTTTAGTCCGATTCCCAAACAGGAAATCCTACGAGTCCTAAAACCAAAATCTTATTTGATGGTAGTGACGCCGGCACCACAACATTTATATGCCATGCGTGAGGCTTTATTTGAGGAAGTGAAACCACACGAGCCGCAGAAGTTTGTGGAGCAGTTGCAAGATGAGTTTAACTTGATTAGTGAGCAGGTGATTGACGCCCCAATGGTTTTACCACAGGCAGATTTAAAAAACCTGATTGCGATGACGCCATATGCTTATAAGGCCAAGCCGGAACACCGTTTAGCACTCGAACAGCAGGATCAGTTTAAATTGATGGCGCAATATCAGATTTACCTGTTCCAGAAAAAATAAAAAATGCATATAAAAAAGCCCTCAACTGAGGGCTTTTTTATATCAGTCAGATTACTGGACTTCTTCAATCAGATTTTCCAGAGAATCTACCCGGTTCGGCTGAAGAGGCTGTTCTTGTGGTGCAGAACTTTCATCATCTGGTAAACGAATCGGTTGATCTGGTAGATCCTCAAAGTCAGTTTCTGTGCGTTTCGGGACGACCACAGGTGCAGGACGGTAAAGCGCTGTCGCCAGAGGCGGAGAAGACGGATCATTCTGCTGCTCATCAGCCTGAACCGCCTTGTTGCGATTCACCGGTGCCTTAGCATTGCGGTCTAAACGTACCCATGCTTCCGGCTGGCCTTTTAATGCCTTGCCCATAAAATCGGTCCAGATCGGTAGAGCTGCCACACCACCATATTCACGACGACCTAAGGTGGTCGGCTGGTCAAAGCCTACCCAGGTCACAGTGACTAACTTACCATTGAAACCTGCAAACCAGGCGTCTTTGGCATCGTTCGTGGTACCGGTCTTCCCGCCGATATCACCACGACCAATTCTTAATGCAGCCCGGCCAGTACCATGCTGAATCACATCACGCAAAATGTTGGCCATGTCATAGGCAGAGCTGGATTTTAAAATACGCTGTGCCTGACGATAATTACTGTCTTCGGCAGAGACTTTAGGTGCAGGCTGTTTTTGCTCTAAAGTTGTATTGTTAATTGCAATTGCTTCGTCATCTGCGGTAATAGGGTCAGTGGCTTGAACTGTTTCTTCTTTTTCATTAATACATGAAATACAGGCATATTCAGGCTTGGCTTCAAAGATGGTATTGCCATAAGCATCTTCAATGCGGGTAATAAAGTGCGGCTGGATTCGGTAACCGCCATTGGCAAAGGTGGCATAGCCAGTCGCCATCTGAATCGGGAGGACCTGCGGGGTACCTAAGGCAATGGTATAGTTACGTGGAATCTGACTGTCTTGTAAACCAAAATCCATAAATAACTGACGTGTACGTTCAATCCCGACGGCTTGTAATAAGCGCACTGAGACTGTATTACGTGACAGATAAAGTGCGCGACGTAGCGGAATCATACCAAGATAACGGCCATCCGAGTTACGTGGCGTCCATTTGCCAATGGTAATGGGTGCATCATTGACCATGGTATGTGGTGTCATGCCACGCTCTAAAGCCAGTGCGTAAACAAAAGGCTTAATCGTAGAACCAGGTTGACGCCAGCCTTGGGTTGCACGGTTAAATTTCGATTGATAAAAATTATATCCCCCGACAATAGCCTCAATCGCACCATTATTGGGATTGATGGCAATCAATTGTCCTTGCACATTGGGGATCTGCACCAATGACCAAGAGGTTTTATTTTCATTGGGTCTTAAACGAACAATGTCTTTGACTTTGACAATTTCGGACGCTTTGCTCGGTGCGCCACCTACACTGTTGACGTTACGAAAGCGACGTGCCCAGGACATACCTGACCAGGGAACAGTCACGCTGCTTCCGTCCTGCATGAGTGCTTCAAAACTAGAATTACCCACCTGAGTTACTTGCGCAGGATAGGTGTTGGCATAGGCACGGAACTTGTCGAGGGGTTGATCATGTGCTTCAGCACCACGCCAGCCATGTCGACGGTCATAAGCCTCTAAGCCTTCTTGTACCGCTTGCTCCGCATAGGCCTGACGTTCACTATGAATAGTGGTATAGACTTTATAGCCGGAATCTACCGCCTGTTCACCAAAATTTTGTACCAGTTCAGAGCGTACCATTTCACCGACATACGGGAATTTGTTTCGGGTACTCCGGTCAGGCATATCTAAATTTACCGGTTCAGCAATGGCTTGCTGATACTGGCTCTGATTTAAATAGCCCAGTTGCAGCATACGGCCCAGAATCCAGTTACGACGTTCCAGGGCGCGCTTGGGATTGGCGACCGGATTATATCGAGAAGGTGCTTTAGGTAGGCCAGAGATCATGGCCATTTGTGCAATTGAAAGCTCTTCTAAGCTCTTGTTATAGTAAATTTTAGCTGCTGCTGCGATGCCGTAAGCATTTTTTCCCAAGAAAATTTTATTGACATACAAGGTCAGAATTTCTTCTTTAGTTAAGTTTTGCTCAATTTTACGGGCCAGAAAAATTTCCGTCAGTTTGCGCTTCAGCGTCCGTTCAGGACTAAGGTAATAGTTTTTTGCCACTTGCATGGTAATGGTCGAACCACCGGTCTGTACATCCGATCCGGTCACCGTCTCACTGAGTGCGCGTCCCAAGCTTTTAAAGCTGATCCCGCTATGCTCAAAAAAGCTGGAATCTTCAGCGGCGAGGAAAGCATGAATAAACTCGGGTGGAATTTGTTCATATTTCACGGGAACAGAAAGCTTGCCTCCATATTCGGCAATTAATTCATTATCTGAACTAAATACTTGTAAAGGCTTTAATAAAGGGGCCTTTTTAAGCGTAGACATTTCAGGCAAAGATGGGGCAATATAGAGATACATGCCATAGAAACCCATCGGAATTGAGATCAGTATAATGATAATGATCAAAAAAAATGGATGAACAAGGCCTGAACAAGATAGCTTTTTCATAACAAGTAAGTTTTAATAAGAGCTAATGGCGAACTAATTACCGGTCAGTATATCCTGTCGATATCCATATTGTTAGATGAGTTATTGTATCTATATAAAATTATAGACTGGACCAATTGGTAAGTTAGATTGAATTGGGGACAAAAAAATAATAGGAAGTGTATTGTGCGCAGGTTATATCGTAAACCAAATAAGGGGTTAATAGGAGTCGATATTAGTTCGACTTCTGTTAAGGTTTTAGAACTTTCTGTAAAAAGTGGCCGTTACTGGGTAGAGAGCTATGCTTTGATCCCATTATCGGAAAACAGTGTTGTTGAAAAAAACATCTTAAACCCAGAAGCAGTCGCTGATGCCCTTGGGCGTGCAATCAATTTGGGTAATACCCAGTCGAATCAGGCCGCTTTTGCGATTCCTACTTCAATGGCCATCACCAAAATCATTGAGATGGATGCAGACATGTCGGATGACGAACGTGAAGTTCAGATTCGTGAAGATGCGGAACAATACATTCCTTTCCCACTCGATGAAGCAAGTCTGGATTTTGAAGTTCTGCCAGACCGTCTTTCCAATCCGAACCGGGTCAACGTACTGCTGGTCGCTACCCGAATTGAAAATGTCGAAGCACGTTCTGAAGTTTTAGAGATTAGCAGTCTGACGCCCAAGATTGCAGATGTAGAAAGTTTTGCGCTGGAAAATGCCTTTAAAGTATTTTCGGATACCTTACCGATGGGGGTCAATACGGTTGGTATCTTAGACATTGGTCATAGTATGACGACCTTGTCAGTGATGCAGAACAACAAGATTATTTATACCCGTGAGCAGGTGTTTGGCGGCAAGCAATTAACTCAGGAAATTCAGAATCGTTATGGATTATCCTTTGAAGAAGCTGGACGTGCTAAAAAAACCCGTGCCTTGCCGGATGATTATGATATTGAAGTCCTAGAACCCTTCTTGGATGCCGTGGTACAACAGGCAGCCCGTTCATTACAATTCTTCTTTTCATCTTCTCAGTTTAATGAGATTGACCATATTTTACTGGCCGGCGGGAATGCCAATATTCCAGGTCTGGCAAAATTATTACAACAAAAACTCGGTTACCGTGTCACGATCGCGAATCCATTTTTGCAAATGGGCTTTTCTCCTCAAATTGATATTAAAAAAATTGAAAATGACGCGTCATCACTCATGGTTGCATGCGGTTTGGCATTAAGGAGTTTTGATTAATGGCAAGAATTAACTTACTTCCTTGGCGTGATGAGCTAAGAATTAAAAGAAATAATGAATTCGTGGCAATCTGCGTGGGGGCGCTTTTCTTGGGATTAGCGGCAGCGGGTTCAACCTGGTTTTATTATGATCACAAGCTTCAAGATCAGGAGCAGGCCAATCAGCTGATTCAAAGTACTAACCAGAATCTGGATGTGCAGTTAAAGGCGCTTGAAGGTTTGCAAGAACAGCGTAATGCTATTGTTGAACGGATGAAGCTGATTCAGGGCCTACAAACCCAGCGTCCGATTGCGGTGCATTTGATTGATGAAATTGTACGGGTGACCCCAAGCAATATGTATATCACCAAATTCCAGCGTATTGGCGATAAGTTTACCATTGAAGGTCGGGCTGAAAGTCCAAATACGGTCGCAGAACTGCTCCGTAATCTGGAGGCTTCATCTTGGTATCGAAATGCCTTTATGAACGCTTTCCTGGTGGCTGAAGAAGCAAAAGAAAAGGCACCGAGCTCTATTATTCCACGTGTGGAAGAGTCCTATGGTAGTTTTACCGTGACGGTAGATCTGGATCAGATCGCTCAGCCAGTACTTAACGAAGAACAACAAGCAGTCGCTACAACTACGGGGGCATCATCATGAGTAATGAAGAATTCGATGAGTTCAGCCAGGATGTCGTCGCTGTACCCAAAAACAAAATGACTGTTGAAAAGTTTTTTCAGCAATTCAATACATTAGATCCAAATAACTATGGTAGCTGGCCTTTATCGGTCAAAATTACTTGCTGGATTTTTATTGCTGCGCTGGCATTTGCGGTGATTTACTTCGTTATGATCAGAAGCACGATTGAATCGATTTCACAAGCCAGTACCCAGGAACAAAACCTGCTGAATGAATTCCGTGAAAAAGAATCCAAATTACGCAACTTACAACAATATCAAATCCAGCTTCAGGAAATGGAAGCCCGTTTTAACCAGCAGTTAGAACAGTTACCGAAAGAAACTGAGATTCCGGGTCTGGTTGAAGATATTAACCTGAGCGGTGTGAATTCAGGCCTGAAGTTTAAAAATATTCGTCTAGAGCCTGAAATTAAACAAGAGTTCTTTATTGAACAGCCGATTGCAATTGAAGCGACTGGGGATTATCACGCTTTTGGCTCTTTTGTCAGCAGTATTGCCGGCTTGTCGCGTATTGTAACGCTGCATGATTTCACCATTACCGGTACTGAAAATAAAGAGAAAAAATCTGAAATTCCAGTCATTGATTATGTGGTAAAAGCCAAAACTTACCGTTATGTCGGTAATGCTGAAGGTGCTGCAGCACAGCCTGAAGCTAATAGCACTACTCAGGGGGCGCAGTAATGAAGAACATTAAAATTACTTCAGCTTTAACACTTGGGTTTTTATTGTTGGGATGCGATTCACGCATTGATGCAGTCAATCAGGAAATGGCTAATATTCGTAATCAGCCACCTTTGCCAATTGAACCGGCTCCTGATTTTATGCCAGTTGAAACCTTCAACTATGCAGCACATCAGATCAAAAGCCCTTTTTTACCAAGCTCTCTGGCTGCTGAACTGAAAATTATGGCGGGGAAACGGGTTTATCCAAACCTATCACGTCAACTGCAACCGCTAGAAAGTTATCCGCTCGAAACATTGACCATGAAAGGCAGTATGCGCAATCAGGCAGGACAAATTCTGGCTTTAATCCAGACGCCTGATGGTGAGGTTGAGCGGATTCAACGTGGTAGCTATATGGGACTTAATCATGGTCGTGTGGTTGGAATTACACCAACACAAATCGATTTGATTGAGATTATTCCAGATGGCCGTGAGGGATATGTGGAACGTCCGCGAAGTTTGGTTCTTATCGGGCCGGCGCCATAAGTTTTAAAGGAATAACAATGAATAAGAGTATTAAAGAATTTATTTTTGGGGATGTTAATACAATGAATCGTGTGTTTCGTCAGTTTTCCATGGGTGCTGTTGCGATTGCGGTGATGCAAGCGGCTAGTGCACAGGTTTCAATGACCAATGTAGTACCCATGCAGCTTCCTGGACAAGGAACTGAGATTCGGGTGATGTTCAATGGTTTGCCACCACAACCACAGGCCTACCAATTAGAATCACCGTCACGTTTGATTCTGGACTTTGACAAGGCACAACAGAATTTAAAACAAAGCAGTATTCCGGTGGCAACACGTGAAGCCAGTTCAGTGGATGTCACTTCGGATGCTCAGCGGGCACGTCTGACGGTAAACTTGACCGAGGCAGGAGCCTTTACGACTCGCGTGGAAGGTAATACCTTTATTCTTAAAATTAACTCGGCAACTCCTGTAGCCATAGCTCAACCTGTGCAGCAACAGTCAGCTCAGGGTATCAGTAATATTGGTTTCCAGCGCGGTGCGCAAGGTGAAGGCCAGGTCGTTATTGATCTGCTAGGAAATAATACTCCTGTTGATGTACAGCAGCAGGGTACCAAGGTTATTGTGCGCACTTTAGGTTCCAAGATTCCGGCTCATTTGACCCGTCGTCTAAATGTAAATGATTTTGCTACACCAGTTTCCAGTGTCGATGCCGTGAATCAAAATGGTTCTGGCGTGATTACGATTCAGTCTGCGGAAAGTTATGAATATATGGCTTACCAGACTGATAACAAGCTGACCATCAGTTTGAAACGTCCGGAAGCCAAGAGCCCATTACGTCCTAAAACAGTTGCTTATTCGGGTAAGAAAATTTCTTTAGATTTCCAGGATATTGAAGTCCGTCGTGTTTTACAGCTCTTGGCCGATTTTACCGATATCAATATGGTGGCCGCAGACAGTGTACAAGGCAATATTACTTTGCGCTTAAAAGAAGTGCCATGGGATCAGGCGCTGGATATCGTACTGAAAACCAAAAATCTGGATAAACGCCGTAACGGTAATGTGATCTGGATTGCACCGGTTGCAGAACTTATTAAGGCTGAAGAGGAAGAAGCTAAGGCTATTAAGCAGAGTGTCGCACTTGCGCCTATTCAAACTGAATATATGCAGTTGAGTTATGCACAAGCTGCTGATATCGAAAAACTAATTACGCAGAATAAATCTGCACAAAATTCAAATAATTCATCAAATAATTCTTCTAATACTACGAATAATGAAGATAAAGAAAGTTTATTAAGTTCCCGTGGTTCTGTGTCTATCGATGCACGTACTAACACATTAATTGTGAATGACACCCAGCCATTTATTGATAAAATCCGTAATATGGTGGACTTACTCGATGTGCAGGTGAAACAAGTAATGGTTGAAGCGCGTATTGTGCGTGCATCTACTGAATTTGCGAAAGAAATGGGTGTGAAATGGGGGATTTTATCTCAAGGTATTACTAACAATGATCATTTACTCGTTGGTGGTAGTGATACCACACTTTGGGATTTAAGAACACCTGAGATCAATAGCACTACAGGAATACCAACGTATGAGATTCAGCGTCCAGATAATTTAAATGTTGATTTAGGGGTAGAGAATGCAGCAGGTCGTATTGCTTTTGGTTTAATTAGTTTATCCGATTTTATGCTCGATCTTGAATTATCAGCGTTACAAGCAGATGGTTATGGTGAAGTCATTTCTACACCAAAAGTACTGACTGCGGACAAACAAAAAGCAACTGTTGAATCTGGAGTGGAAGTTCCATATCAATCAACTGAGGGCAGTGGTGCTAATGCAACAGCAACGACAGAATTTAAAGATGTGGTACTTAAACTAGATGTAACCCCAAGTATTACACCAGATGGTAAAGTACAAATGTCATTGGATATTTCTAGTGACAGTATTGCGGGTGTAACACCGATGGGTGAATATTATTTAAATAAGAATCGGTTAAATACGAACGTCTTGGTTGAAAATGGTGAAACAGTAGTGCTTGGTGGTATCTTTGAACAAGAGACCTTGAATAACCAAACTAAAGTACCATTCTTGGGGGATATTCCTTATTTAGGTCGTTTATTCCGTAAAGATGTAAAATCCGATAACAAGCGTGAGCTCCTGATTTTCGTTACACCTCGAATTGTTAATGACAGTGTTTCAAGAAATCATTAATATATTTTGAATTTAACAAAACAAATAGGTGACTCCTTGCCAAGCAAAGAGTTTGAAACCCTACCAAATATTTATTTGGTAGGGCCGATGGGGGCCGGTAAAACAACAGTAGGACGACATCTCGCAGAATTGTTAGGACGTGAGTTTCTAGACAGTGATCATGAAATTGAACGTAAAACAGGTGCGACCATTCCCTGGATTTTTGAAAAAGAAGGGGAGCAGGGTTTTCGTGACCGTGAAACTGCTGTCATTAATGACCTTACCTCACGTCCCCATCTGGTTTTAGCCACTGGCGGTGGTGCCATTACTCAGACCTTAAATCGGGATTATCTGAAACAGCGCGGAATCGTTGTTTATCTTTATACGCCGGTTGAAATTCAACTGCAACGTACCTATCGCGATAAAAACCGTCCACTCCTTCAAGTCGAAAATCCGGAACAAAAGTTACGTGATTTATTGGCAGTCCGTGATCCCTTGTATCGGGAAGTGGCACATCATATTATTGAGACCAATCAGGGTGCTGCGCGTGATCTGGCGCAGCGGATTCTCAATCTCATTACTTCCAAAAACTAAGTTCATTGAATAAAGTGGTTAATCAAGCATGCAAACCTTATATGTAGAACTCGGAGAACGTCGTTACCCTATTTTTATCGGGAGCGATCTGGATCCACAGGCCTTATTGGCTCCCTATATTCAGGGCAAGCAAGTGATGATTGTGAGCAATACTACGGTTGCACCACTTTATTTGCAGCGTTATCAAACTGCAATTGAAGCTCTGGACAAACGTGTTGCGACCTGTATTTTGCCTGATGGTGAAAAATATAAGGATAGTCCGCATCTGAATCTGATTTTTGATGCACTGCTTGAAGCCGGTTTTAACAGGGACTGTACTGTGCTTGCGCTGGGTGGTGGTGTTATTGGAGATATGGCCGGGTTTGCTTCGGCCTGTTTCCAGCGCGGTGTATACTTTATCCAAGTACCGACGACTTTGCTGTCGCAAGTAGATTCAAGTGTTGGTGGAAAAACCGGGATTAATCACCCTCTGGGTAAAAATATGATTGGCGCTTTCCAGCAGCCGCAGGTGGTGCTGGCGGATATGTCGCAGCTTGTTACTTTGCCGGACCGCGAACTTTCAGCAGGTTTGGCTGAAGTGATTAAATATGCGCTGCTAGGCGATGAGTCATTTCTGGTCTGGCTTGAAGAAAAGATGGATGCTCTGGTCGCTCGTGATGAGAAATTATTGGCTGAAGCCGTTTATCGTTCCTGTGCGCATAAGGCACGGATCGTAGCCAATGATGAGAAAGAGCAAGGGGAACGTGCTTTACTTAATTTAGGTCATACCTTTGGTCATGCGATTGAATCCTACATGGGGTATGGTGTCTGGCTACATGGCGAGGCTGTTGCCACCGGTATGGTGATGGCTGCGGATCTGTCACAGCATATGGGTTGGATTTCTCAAGAAGATTTAGAACGTACAAAAAAAATCATTTCTCGTGCCAAACTTCCTGTGGTTTGTCCTAAAATCCCTCTGGATGATTTTCTGGCCTATATGGCACATGACAAAAAAGTCTTAAATGGACAATTGCGTCTGGTGTTATTAAAGCAATTAGGCGAAGCAGTGATTACCCGGGACTTTGATCTCGAGTTAATGAAACAGGCAATTTTAGCCAGTCAAGCATAGGTTTAGTTTTATGGCAGCATTACATACTCCTTGGCAAAAGATTCAGCATTATTTCTGGCTGGTCTGTGGAGTAGGCTGCCTATTTGCTGCCTTAGTCTTTTGGGTGGTGACTGATTCAGATGATGTCATCGAAATTGAAAAAAAGCCTGAAACTGAAGTTCAGTTGCAGATTCAGCCGGAAAAAGTAGCCACAATGACCCATCTTGGTGCACTTTTTCAGGAAGTGAAACCATTGGACCTAAATACGCGTACCGTCGTGAATGCCAGTCATGAGCCGGAATTTCGCGGTACCAAATTTGTCAATGAAGCGAAAAACCAGCACGCCATTGAATTATTTCGTGTGACCAATGAAGCCATTTTAAAAAGTTTTCTTAAGAAACAGTTCGATCGTAAACCTTTTATTTATTTAAGAATCTCGGGTGAAAATCAGCCAGAACAATATGTATTGTTATATGGTCAATATAAGACGGCGGCGCAAGCTAATCAGGCACTCTCTACACTGAAGTTAAATTTACCGGCCTCAGTCAAGCCTGAAGTTGTAGCAATGCAGCAATATGTCAGTCTGGTCAATAATCTGGGTTCAGAGGAGTTGGCCAGTAATCAAAAGCTTTACGAAATTCGTTTGAAAAATGTGCCTTTGCCGAAAGTAGATGAATCGGTACGACTTAGACAGCAGCAAACCCAAACTGAGTCCAAGCCGCGTAGCTCTGATGCTGCGACTACCAGTACCACAATTGTGCGCCGTGATTCATCGGGAAATGTAGTTGATGTACAGAAATCTGAAAGTGCTGTAGAAGGTACACCTCAACCACAAAATAACAATAATCGACCTGCTCAGGGCAGTAATCCGCGTCCTCAAAATAACGAGATTAGTGATCCATTTAATTAGTCTGGTCTAAAATAGCGCATCCAAAAAATTACAGAATTAAAAATGGGCGCTTTTGGTGCAAAAAATGCACATTAAAATTAACCCTTAGAATGCTGTTCTGCGCTAAATCTTTGTCATCTGTATTGTTTTAATTTATGCGCTGTTTGTTGGCATGGAATTTGCTTTATTGGTGCATGAATTGAATTAATCTCCCTGTTTTAGCGCGAAAAATGATTCGATGACACCGTATGAATGTCATATTTATTCCAGATTTTTATGTTATTCATGAGCAGAATAAACTTTATTTGTTATGCATTTAGTCTAAAAAAGGACTAGTCTGAAGAAATAAAGAAAAATGCTTTTGCTCTACCAAGACGGTCTTCGAAAGTCCATTAGACGCCAGCGCAGAGAAAAATTTAGATTGTTTAATAGCCTGTTGAGGCTTCGTGAAAGAAGGGTACGCTATGCACATGCCATCGCCTAACAATGTAGCTCCCGCTCAAGGTTTATACCAACCGGATGAGTTTAAAGATAACTGTGGTTTCGGTTTAATTGCCCATATGCAGGGCGATGCTAGCCATGATCTCGTCAAGACCGCGATTCATAGTTTGAGTTGTATGACTCATCGTGGTGGTATTGCCGCGGATGGCAAGACGGGAGATGGTTGTGGTCTGCTCTTAGCAATGCCGAAAAAATTCTTCCGTGAAGAAGCGAAACGCTTAAGTGATACCACCTTGAGTGAAGTATTTGCTGTGGGTTCGGTGTTTCTAAATCTTGATCCGGCGCTCGCTGCGCATGCCAAACAGGTTTTAAACAAAGAGATTGAAGCTGAAGGTTTAATCGTTTTGGCGTGGCGTGTGATTCCGACCAATGTAGATGCGTTGGGTGAAATTGCGTTGCGGTCAATGCCGGCATTTGAACAGATTATTGTTAATTGTCCAATGGGTGTGACTGAGGTTGAATTTAACCGTAAGTTATTCCTGGCACGCCGTCGTGCAGAGCAATTGTTGGTAAATGATACATCTTTCTACGTCACGACCTTATGTTCAACGGTGATCAGCTATAAAGGCTTGATGATGCCGGAAGCGATTGCAGATTTTTATACAGATCTGGCTGATCCACGTTTGGAATCACATATTGTGGTCTTCCATCAGCGCTTCTCGACCAATACCTTGCCACGCTGGCCTTTGGCACAACCGTTCCGTTACCTGGCACACAATGGTGAAATCAATACCATTACTGCGAATCGTAACTGGGCCATGGCGCGTGTACCAAAATTTGAAAATCCGTTATTACCGGGTTTAACTGAACTGAATCCAATTGTGAACCGTACCGGTTCAGATTCTTCAAGCCTGGATAACATGCTGGAGATTCTGGTTGGCGGTGGCATGGATCTGTTCCGTGCACTCCGTATGCTGGTTCCGCCTGCCTGGCAGAACGTGGAAACACTTGATGCTGATCTTCGTGCTTTCTATGAATTCAACTCAAAACATATGGAAGCTTGGGACGGTCCGGCTGGTCTGGTGATTCAGGATGGTCGTCATGCGATCTGTATGCTGGATCGCAACGGTCTGCGTCCTGCGCGTTGGGTGATTACCAAAAATGGCTATATCACGTTGGCGTCTGAAATTGGCGTATGGGGTTACCAACCTGAAGATGTGATTTCTAAAGGCCGTGTCGGCCCAGGCCAGATGCTGGTCATCGACACGCAGACTGGCAAGGTACTGGATACGCAAGATGTCAATAATCATCTGAAACGTATGCGTCCATACCGTGAATGGTTACGTGAAAATTCTGTGCGTTTGCAAGGCAGTCCAGAGCTGGAAGAATATTTATGTGATCAAGGCTTAAAAGGCAATGGCCTGAAAGCGGCACAAAAAATGTTCATGGTGACCTTTGAAGAGCGTGACCAGTTGTTGCGTCAGATTGCTGAAAGCGGTCAGGAAGCTGTAGGCTCAATGGGTGATGATACCCCAATGGCAGTATTGTCTCGTCAGGTGCGCCATGTGTCGGATTATTTCCGCCAGCAGTTTGCACAGGTGACCAACCCGCCGATCGATCCGCTACGTGAATCGATTGTGATGTCACTGGAAACCTGTTTAGGTCGTGAACAAAACGTCTTTGAGCAAGGGCCTGAGCATGCAGACCGCTTGATCATTTCCAGTCCTGTACTTTCTAATTCGAAAATGCATCAGATCCGTACGCTGGGTCGTGCCGGTTATGAAATTGCAGATATTGACTTGAACTATGCTGAAACCGAAGGTCTGGAAGCAGCGATTGCGCGTATTTGTGAAGAATCTGCACAAGCCATTCGTGATGGTAAAACCTTACTGGTGCTTTCAGACAAGAAAATCCGTGAAGGTTACTTGCCTGCCAATGCTTTCATGATTACTGGTGCAGTGCATCATCACCTGATTAATACAGGTTTGCGTACTGATGCCAACCTGATTATTGAAACCGGTTTTGCTCGTGATCCACACCAATTTGCGGTACTCCTTGGCTTTGGTGCAACAGCCATCTACCCATATCTGGCTTATGACGTGATCAATGATCTGGTCGCCAAAGGCGAGTTATTGGGTGACCCAATCTATGCACAAAACAATTTCCGTAAGGGGATTGAGAAAGGCTTATTGAAAGTTCTTTCGAAAATGGGGATTTCTACGGTTGCTTCTTATCGTGGTGGTCAGTTGTTTGAAGCAGTGGGTTTATCTAATGAAGTGGTGGATAAATGCTTCATCGGCGTACCAAGCCGTATTCAGGGTGCAACCTTTATTGATCTTGAAAATGACCAGAAACAGTTGGCGGATATTGCCTGGAAAAACCGTAAGCCAATCGATCAGGGAGGCCTGCTGAAATTTGTCTTTGGCAAGGAATATCATGCCTTTAACCCGGATGTGATCAACTCACTGCATAAAGCAGTACGTTCTGGGAACTACGCAGATTTTAAAGAATATGCAGAATTGGTGAACAACCGTCCGATCGCAACGATCCGTGACTTATTTAAACTGAAAACAGACAACTCGATTCCAGTCGAACAAGTGGAATCTGTGGAAGAGATCCTGCCTCGCTTTGACTCTGCCGGTATGTCTTTGGGTGCACTGTCACCTGAAGCGCACGAAGCGATTGCGATTGCCATGAATACGATTGGTGGTCGTTCAAACTCGGGTGAGGGCGGTGAAGATCCAGCGCGTTACGGTACTATCCGTAACTCGAAAATCAAACAAATTGCATCGGGCCGTTTTGGTGTGACGCCTGCTTATTTAACATCAGCAGAAGTTCTCCAGATTAAAGTCGCGCAAGGTGCAAAACCAGGTGAAGGTGGTCAGTTGCCGGGTGGTAAAGTGAATGGTCTCATTGCACGTTTACGTTACTCTGTGCCGGGCGTTACCCTGATTTCGCCACCTCCGCATCATGACATCTATTCAATTGAAGATTTATCACAGTTGATCTTTGATTTAAAACAGGTTAACCCACAGGCGATGGTGTCAGTTAAGCTGGTTTCTGAACCGGGTGTCGGTACGATTGCGGCGGGTGTAGCGAAAGCGTATGCCGATTTCATTACCATTTCTGGTTATGATGGCGGTACAGCGGCTTCTCCACTTTCTTCAATTCATCATGCAGGTTCACCGTGGGAACTGGGTCTTTCTGAAGCGCATCAGGCCCTTCGTGTGAATGACCTGCGTGGTAAAGTTCGCGTACAGACAGATGGCGGTTTAAAAACCGGTCTGGATGTCGTAAAAGCAGCAATTCTCGGTGCTGAAAGCTTCGGCTTTGGTTCAACCCCAATGATTGCCTTAGGTTGTAAATACTTGCGTATCTGCCACTTGAATAACTGTGCAACCGGTGTTGCGACTCAACAAGATCATTTACGTCAAGAGCATTATATTGGCGAGCCACAAATGCTGATTAACTTCTTCACCTTTATTGCTGAAGAAACCCGTGAATGGCTGGCAGCACTCGGTGTATCAAGTCTGAAAGACCTGATTGGCCGTACGGATCTGCTGGAAGTCTTGCCAGGTGAAACTGCAAAGCATGCACATCTTGATTTAAGCAAATTGCTTGAGTCGCATCCTGCTGCAGAAGGTAAAGCACAGTATTGTCAGGTTCAAGGTAATGCACCATTTGATAAAGGCATTCTGGCTGAAAAAATGGTGGATGAAATTCTACCTGCGATTGAAGCGGGAACTGGCGGCGAATATAGCTTCACGATCGGTAACTGTGACCGTTCGATTGGTGCACGTCTGTCTGGTGAAATTGCAAAACGCTATGGCAACCTGAGCATGGAAGCCCATCCGGTGAAAGTTCACCTGAATGGTACTGCAGGCCAGTCACTAGGTGTCTGGAATGCCGGTGGTCTGCATATCAGCCTAGAAGGCGATGCCAATGATTATGTCGGTAAAGGCATGGCTGGCGGTCGCATCTCGATCTTCCCGCCAAAAGGTTCACCATTCCAGACCCAAAATACCGCGATTATTGGGAACACCTGTTTATACGGTGCGACTGGCGGTAAGTTATATGCCGCGGGTACAGCGGGCGAGCGTTTCGCGGTGCGTAACTCGGGTGCATTTGCCGTGATTGAAGGTGCAGGTGATCACTGCTGTGAATATATGACCGGCGGTATTGTGACAGTGCTGGGTAAAGTCGGACATAACTTCGGTGCGGGTATGACTGGTGGTTTTGCTTATGTACTTGATCTGGATAATGACTTCGTTGATCATTATAACCACGAGCTGATTGAGCTGAACCGTATTTCCACCGAAGCGATGGAAGAGCATAAAGCCTTCCTGGGTCGTATTCTGGATGAACATATTAAAGAAACGGGTAGTGCTTGGGCGTACAAGATCCGCCATGAGTTTGACTTCTACAGCCGCAAGTTCTGGTTGGTAAAACCAAAAGCAGCCAACTTGCAAACGCTGTTAAAAACAACTCAAGCTGATCCACAATAATTCCACTACTGCAGAAACATAGGGAGATGTAAGGCAACTGTGAACCCCTTACATCTCCCCACGGAGAGAGACATGGCAGAACGCCTGAATAATGACTTTCAATTCCTGGATGTCGCACGCCAAGATCCAGAGAAAAAAGAGATTGATGTCCGCAAAGCAGAATTTGTGGAAATTTATAAGCCTTATACCGCGGAAATTGCAGCCAATCAGACGCATCGCTGCCTAGGCTGTGGTAACCCGTACTGTGAGTGGAAATGTCCGGTACATAACTACATTCCAAACTGGTTAAAACTGGTGTCTGAAGGCCGTTTGTTCCAGGCGGCTGAACTGTGTCATCAGACCAATACTTTGCCGGAAGTTTGTGGTCGTGTCTGTCCGCAGGACCGTCTGTGTGAAGGGGCGTGTACCCTGAACGACGGTTTCGGTGCGGTGACTATTGGTAATGCTGAAAAATATATCAATGATACCGCCTTTGCTTTGGGCTGGCGTCCAGATATGTCCAATGTGCAATGGACCAATAAAAAAGTCGCGATTATCGGGGCAGGTCCTGCAGGACTTGGCTGTGCGGATATTTTGGTGCGTAACGGGGTAAAACCTGTGGTCTTTGATAAACGTCCAGAAATTGGGGGGTTGCTGACTTTCGGTATTCCAGAATTCAAGATGGAAAAAGATGTGATGAAACGCCGCCGTGAAATTTTTACCGGTATGGGGGTGGAATTCCGTCTGAATACTGAGATTGGTACAGATGTGACGATTGACCAATTACTGGCTGACTACGATGCTGTATTTATGGGTATGGGAACATACACTTACATGAAAGGTGGTTTTGCTGGTGAAGATCTGGATGGTGTTTATGATGCTCTGGACTTCCTGATCGCGAATGTCAATCGTTGTCAGGGTTGGGAAAAAGATCCGTCTGAATACATCAGTGTTGAAGGCAAGAAAGTCATCGTTTTAGGTGGTGGTGATACGGCTATGGACTGTAACCGTACTTCGATCCGTCAAGGTGCCGAGTCAGTCGTCTGTGCCTACCGTCGTGATGAAGAAAACATGCCGGGTTCACGCCGTGAAGTACAAAATGCACGTGAAGAAGGGGTGAGTTTTCAGTTTAACCGTCAGCCGATCGAAGTTGTTGGTGAAAATGGTAAAGTGACCGGTGTGAAATTTATTACTACTCAGCTGGGTGAGCCAGACAGCCGCGGTCGCCGTAGTCCAGAGCCGATTCCAGGTTCAGAAGAAATTTTGACGGCAGATGCAGTTCTGCTGGCTTTCGGTTTCCGTACCAGCCCAGCCGACTGGTTCACTGATGTAGAAATCAATCTGGATGGTTCAGGTCGTGTCGTTGCCGCTGAACAGCAGCAATATAAATTCCAGACCTCAAATCCAAAAATCTTCGCTGGTGGTGATATGGTTCGTGGTTCTGATCTGGTGGTAACCGCAATCTGGGAAGGTCGTCAGGCAGCTGAAGGAATCCTGGATTATCTGGATGTTTAACAGTTGAAAATTCACTGAAGTCATTCAAACAACCCGCTACGGCGGGTTTTTTAATTTTAGTTGTCTTTAATTCAAAGATAGATAATTAAAAAGATTATAAAAAGTAACAAAACTTTAGAAAATACTGTTTAAAATCAAATTAATTATATAAATATTAATAAAGAATTGAGGACAAGATATCATGCGTGTATTCAAACAATCTCTTATCGCCTTGATGCTGGCCAGTACCTTGACCCTGAGTGGTTGCGGCTATAATACCTTGCAAGTCAAAGATGAAGCCGTAACGGCCGCGTGGTCCGAAGTCCAGAACCAGTATCAGCGCCGTGCCGATTTAGTACCTAATTTGGTGAATGTGGTCAAAGGCTATGCCTCGCATGAAGAGCAGGTTTTAACGGAAGTGACCCAAGCACGTGCCAATGTTGCCGGTTTAAAAGTAGATCGTGACGTACTGGAAGATCCTGAATTATTCCAGCGTTATCAGGAAGCACAGGCCCAGATGACCAGCGCCTTGTCTCGTCTTTTAGCTGTCACTGAGAATTATCCGGACCTGAAAGCGAATCAACAGTTCCGTGATTTACAGGTACAGCTGGAAGGCACTGAAAATAGAATCGCTGTGGCACGTAACCGTTATATTACCACGGTTCAGGACTTCAACTCTTATGCACGTCAGTTCCCGCAAGTCATGACCGCTAAAGTGATTGGTATGGACACCAAACCGAACTTTAGCGCCGAGCAAAGTGCACAGAAAGCGCCAACGGTTTCCTTTGAATAAGTAAGATCTGTAAATAAGCGAGAGATCAGATGTCCGAGATGCTGCTGAAATACTGTGCTGGTTTGCTTCTCATGCTGGGCATGGGAATAACCACGCTTGTTTCAGCAGAAACAGCCACGGCTACAGATACTGAAGAAGTCATCGTAGCCCGTGAAATCTTGCAGCCTAAAAATAATCAAAATACTCCAGCCCAAAATACAGAAACTGCAGCATCACAGCCACAAATTGCCAATGACATGGCGGAAGGGCAGCTTCAGCGCGACTTGCCCAGCCTGAATGAACCGGTCATTGATCAGGCAAATTTACTGAGTCCCGCTGAAAAACAGCAACTCAGTCAGCGTATTCTGAAACTTTATAATGAAGGCAAAGGGCAAATAGGTGTAGTTATTGTTCCGACCACCGGGCAGGAAGATATTTTTGATTACTCCATGCGCGTTGCTGAAGCCTGGCAGCTGGGTTCAGCCAAACGTGATAACGGTTTGTTGATGACCATTGCCATTAATGATCGCCGTATTCAAATTTTGACCGGTTATGGCTTGGAGGGGATTCTACCCGATATTGTAGCGGGCCGTATTATTCATGACAAAATTACGCCATTTTTTAAGCAAGGTCAGTATGCACAAGGCATTGATTCTGGACTAACCGAAATTGAACGTATTTTAAATTTAGATCCTGAAATTGCTGCACAGGCAGCGGATGAAATCAAAGAGCGCCAGGAGCAAGCTTATCAAGCTCAAAAAGCATCGCAAGCTACTTTTGGAAGCGTTATCTTTATTATTATTGCAGGTGTTATTGGCTCCATGATCTTTGGTAAACGTCTGAGTGCAGCGACTGCGGCAGTAGCAGGTACAGCCGCAGGCTTAGTGAATGGCTTAGGCTTGGTTGCTAGTTTAATGATTGGCGCAGGTATTTTCTTTTTATTGGTCACTTCTATTGCCCAGCTGATTTTACATGCCTTTTTAGCAGGTGGCGGCCGGGGCGGCGGTAGTGGCCGTGGTGGTTTTGGTGGCGGCGGCTTCGGCGGAGGCGGTGGTGGTTTTGGCGGGGGAGGAGCATCAGGCTCATGGTAACAACAACAGATACGACAGAAATTGTCACGCAGCCAAAGCTGGAAGAACGTGTACAGCCGAGTTTTAAGCGCTGGCTCAAGCATTTCTTTTATATGCCGGCAACCAAGCGCTTTTTTTCCAAGCAGGATCAGTATGCAATTGCCCTTGCGGTGGAAGAAGCTGAGCATGGACATGTGGGGGAGATTCAGGTCGTGATTGAAGGTTGTTTGCCTTCACGATCTGCCTATTATCAAGATACCTTATGTCGTGCCCGGCAGTTATTTGCGGAAATTGGTGTTTGGGATACCGAATATAACAGTGGAGTACTCCTGTATTTGAATCTGTGTGAACATAAGGTTGAGATTGTGATTGATCGAGGAATTAAAGAGGCAACGACCCAGCAAGTCTGGGATGAAATCTGCCAAAACATTATTCAACATCTCGCTCAGCATAAGTTTAAAGAAGGTGTCATTGAAGGAGTGAAGCAGATTGGGGAAGTACTAGATCAGTACTATGATCGTAAAATAGATGATTTAGAAAATGAATTGGGGAATAAACCGATTATTCTGGGGTGATTTTAGTCAACTAACTGACAAATTTTGTCAGTTAGTTACACAAAAGAAAACATAATAATTACAAAAATAAAAATATTTTTTTAAAGTGCTGTTTTTTATCTCAAAATTATTATAATAAAAGTTGGCATACTTAGTGCTAAATACAAAATAGGCTAAATTAGCTTTTGCTTAAGCTTATAAATAAACAAAAAACATTTGTGGAGAATGTTATGAAAACTATGCAAAAGGGTTTCACCCTTATTGAATTAATGATTGTTGTTGCAATTATCGGTATTTTGGCTGCCGTTGCGATTCCCGCTTACCGTGAATATGTATCAACTTCTTATGGTGCTGCTGCGATGGGCGGCGTAAATAATTTTGTACCTAAGGCTCAGGCATGTATTCAAACAGGTATTGGTTGTAGTAGCTTAAATACTGAAGTTACAACAAGTGCTAGTCCAACACCATCAGCACAAACAGTTGTTTATAAAACTGCTGATGTTGCAGAACAAACTCAAGCTGTTTTAACGGCAATTAATCAAGGTTGTAAAGTAATAGCTACTGTCACAGCTGAAGGTGCGGTCTCATTTACAACAGCTCCTAGCGCAGCTACTGGTGCTAGCGCAACCCAAGCTCAGTGTCAAAAAGGTGCTAAGCTATAATTACAAATGTTATATACATTTGAAACCTCTTGGATTAGCATTTGAAGTGCAACACCTTGTTGTTGCCATACTACCTGACTCGGACTTTTAAAGCCGAGTCTTTTTCTTGGAAGATGATTCAATCGTTGAGTAATTTCTGCAATATATGCATCCGTATAGTCATTAAAGTTACTCCCTTTTCGGGACTATTGTTTTTTTCTCTTCATAAAAAAGCAAATTATCTATTTATCTGCTTTTTGTTTATCATGTGCCAGACTTCTACCGCCTGATATTTCCATGAAATTCACGCTTGCACTTATCGCAGCAATCCTCATCTCCCTTGCATGGCTCATGCCCGTGCATTACCGTCCATGGGTCACGTACACAGGGGAGCTTTATGCATTCTTCGCATTATTTGCTATTGCTGCAGTTTGTATAAGAGAAAAATTAACACTACCAGCAATTGGTTTACCTTTATTATTACTCGCCTGTGTGCCATTTATACATTTTCTGGCAGGGCAGGTATTTTTCTTTAGCACCGCCATGATGGGCTTCATTTTTGTCTTTAGCTTTTGGTTTGTAAGTGCATTGGGTTATCACCTGTCAACAGGGAATTATAACCGAGAAGAAACCTTTACTAATCTGAGTTATGTGTTTCTAGCTTCAGGTACAGCTACAGGCATTATTGCCATTTGCCAATGGACGAATCTGGATTCTGTACTGCCAGGCATGGTCAATATCAGTGGTACACAGCGCCCCTATGCTAATTTCGCTCAGCCCAATAATATGGCAACTTTTTTAGTCATGGCATTGATGAGCTGCCTTTACTTATATGAAAAGAAAAAAATTCAGACCAAGTGGCTATTTGCCTGCGCTGCATTAATTGTTATGGGGGTTGCTTTAAGTCAGTCACGTACGGCCTGGGTAGCCGCGATCGCGATTATCCTGTATCTAGGTTTTTATCAATATAAAAGCGTTATTCGACTGAAATGGTATTACAGCATTGCTTGGTTCATTTTCTTTATTTTCTGCATTGTGGCTTTTCCATTACTCAGTCAGCTCGCTGCACAAGCGATGAATACGGACGTCGTACAAAGCAGGGATGTGGTATCTCGTGCTACGGGAGATATGTCACGTATTGCGATCTGGCAGCAAATGATTGCCGCGATTCAGGCTCAGCCATGGTCTGGCTATGGTTGGTATCAGACGAGTGCTGCGTTCGTTTCAATCAGCGATACCGTACAAGGACCTGTCTGGGTTCGTAGCGCGCATAATTTTATTATCGATTTCCTGCTCTGGAATGGATTGATCATCGGTCTGCCGTTCTTGGCCTACTTTGGTTATCTGGGCTATCAGTTACAACGCTGGGTGAATACGCCAGAATCAGTGATCGGTATTCTCATGATCGGGGCTTTTGTGACACATGCCATGTTTGAGTTTCCACAGCATTATGCCTATTTTCTGCTACCAGTCGGTTTTATTCTGGGTACGGTTCTGGCACAAAATCTAAAAATTAAAACAGTGGTTATGCCATTAATCGGTATGAAATTCATTTTTGCTGTTGGGTTACTTTTATTGATTGTAATTTATCGCGACTATGATGTTGCGGTGCCAAAACTTGGGCAAAGTATTCGTTATGAAAAACAGCCGGAAAAAATCACCAATGAAAAACCAATTTATTTGCTGACCGAGTTTAATCATCGCATTGCCTGGATTCGTCTGAATCCTTATAGCAAGGCATCTGCTGATCAGATTCTGGAAGGTGAACAAATGGTCTTGAGTTATCCGACTAAATATAACCTGATCAAATATGCCAAACTTTTAGCTTTTAATGGATATGAGGCGGAAGCCAAGCACCAGCTGCAACGCTTAAAGACCATTCAGAAAACTGAAATGAGTTATGAAGAATTAACGCAGGATGTACCTCGCTAAATACAAAAAAAGCCAGCAGATGCTGGCTTTTTCTTGGCTTAATTTTAAGTTTAGAGCTGACTTTGAATATAGTTTTCAATGCCAATGCTTTCGATCAAATCAATTTGTGTTGTGGTCCAGTCCAGATAGTTTTCTTCTTTCTCTAGGATTTCCTGAACCAGATCACGCGTCACATAATCCATTTGGGTTTCAGCCAATGCCACTGCTTTCTGGATGGCTTCAATATTCTCTTTGACTTTGCGTACATCACAATGCAGCACTTCTTGAGTATGCTGACCAATATACAGTTTGCCCAGATTTTGTAAATTCGGCAGACCTTCCAAAAATAAAATACGTTCAATAATTTTATCGGCATGTTTCATCTGAACAATGGATTCTTTATATTCTGCCGAGCCCAGTTTCTCAATGCCCCAGTCATTAAACATGCGCGAATGCAGGAAATACTGGTTAATGGCAGTTAAGTGGTGATACAACACCTGATTGAGCTGATTAATCACATCACGATTGCCTTTCATCGCATAACTCCATTTGGACCTGTTTTATCTTTCTAAGAAAGCGCTCTAATCCTGATAGTAAAGCAAGTCAGGGGCAAATGGCGAGTAATTTATGGAACAGCAAATGAAAATCGACATCGAATCGATCCAGACTCAGATGAGTGGCAATAAAAACCCGCCAGAGTCAAAGGCGGGGGAGGAGTAATGACCAAAGATCATTGTTTTTTCATTATGCTTATAGGGAGAAATCTTTTTAAATTTATGCTGCAACTGCTAGCCGTGCTGCAATTTGTGAAACCTCATCACTGATGATCATACGTGCTTCTGGTGCACAGCGGCCACAGCAAGTTCCCAAGTCCAACATATCGCGGACATCACGATAACTTTCAGCGCCATTTGCAATAGCATCTTTAATGTCTTGATCTGTAATGCCACGGCATAGACAAACGTACATAGGACACAACCACAGTGATTAAATAAGATAAGTAATATTATTGATAATTGTTATCGTTTGTCAATAAAAATCATTTGAAATAGCTTTTATCACGATTGATGATTTAGATAAAAAGTGACCATCTGAGCGGAAATCCAAGTGCTGCTCGGATTTCCACACAAAAGCGATTCATGATTTAGAATGAGATATTGCAGGGCGGGGATTGAGTGATTTTTATAACTTATTGATTAATGATGACAATACCATCCATTTCAACCAAAGCATCTTTAGGCAGGCTTGCGACACCTAAAGCAGCACGTGCTGGATAGGGCTGGGCAAAATACTCGCCCATAATCTGATTGACCAGTTGAAAGTGCGATAAATCGGTCAGGAAAATATTCAGTTTGGCGATATCTGCCAAAGAACCACCAGCGGCTTCACAGACTGCTTTTAAATTATCAAACACCCGGCGAATTTGCGCTTCAATGCCTTCAACCAGTTCCATACTATAAGGGTCCAGGCCAATTTGACCTGATAGATATAAGGTATCACCCACTAAAATGGCTTGCGAATAAGTGCCAATCGCAGCAGGGGCATTTTCAGTATGGATTACTTGGCGGGACATTAATTTCTCCTTTTATCATCGACATACATCATATTCGATCAATTCGGCCGATCAAAGCACTATCGTTTTAAATGATTAACTCGCTTTAGAGGCTTCACTGAAAACGACGGGCTGAGCCAGACGGATAATTCGCGGGAAACCGAAATACATGCGTAAATCCCGGATAATCTGTGCAATCTGTTTACGGTTATGCACCACGATATTGACGTAGGTTTTGTCATCCTGAGTACGCACCATTTCCACCCCAGAATGCGCTTTACGGCATTGGTAAATCAGGTCGGAAATCTGCTCGTCATTCATGTCCAAGTCAATGCTGAGATAGGCAGTAAAGCTGATATCTTCCAGATCATCAGAGGTCCACTGCAATAACATGATATTTTCTGGATGCTGATGCTGTTCATGCAGCAGGTTATGACAGCGCGCACGATGCACAATCAGACCGCGACGGGTCAAATGACCCTGAATCGGATCACCCAGCACAGGATTGCAGCAATGTGCATATTTGACATCGACACCTTCTGTTCCCTGAATCAGACGGTCTGAACTGGCGATATTCTGATGCTGATCTTGGGCAAATAAATGGTTGGCCACCAGTTGTGGTAATAAATCACCGACAGCAATTTGTTCAAACAGCTGTTCCTTGCTGGAAACATGGCGCCACTCCAAGAGGTTTTTCCAGTCGGCTTCAGTCAGATCGCGAATAGAACGATGAAACAGTTTCAGTGCGCGATTGAGTGCCTGTTGTCCGACCAGACGCTGTTCGTCTAGATCCTGATCGCGCAGAATATTCTGAATAGCACGACGAGCTTTCTGGGTATTAATAAAACTGAGCCAATCCGGATTCGGGGTGGCGAGGACATCAGTAATAATTTCTACCACCTGACCACTGACTAGAGGTGTTGAAAGGGGCTTGGTTTCATTATTAATTTTTGCACCCACCGCATGATTGCCTAGGAATAAACTCGCGGCATAAGCAAAGTCAACCGCCGTGGCGCCTTGTGGCAATTCATGTAAATGGCCGTGCGGGGTATAGACCCAGATTTTTTCTTGGTGCAGATAGTCCAGTAATTCACTAAAAGTGGTTTTGGCACATTCACCATCGACCAGGACATTCAGATTCTGCATCGAGGCCTGAATCGCAGAGCGGCAGGCTTGCGGGGCACTTTCACCGAGCACAACGCCAAAACGTGCTGCTTTACGCATCAGTTCGGTTTGAATGGTAAGCGATAGGGTCGTCTCTTCACCTTTTAGTCGCATCATCAAGGACTGGTTGCCCCCCGGTAATGGGCGGCGGATATGATCTTCATAACTCTGAATTTTAAAACTTTGCATAAGAATTTCTGCCAGTCGGTCACAATCAGCGATGCTCTGTAAAATAATTTCAAAAGCATGGCTGTGAGTCAATTCTTGCAGATCGATATCATTTTTAACGAAGTGGCGCAGTAGCTCAATATTGTTATTTTTCTTCTTGATTCGGCCTTGAATGGCATGCTGCTGTAGCAGTTCAGTCAGGTTCTTTTCCCATTTGGCCTGATATTCACAGCGTTTCGGCTTGGTTTCCTGTAGTGCAGTCTGAACGTTGTTATACATGTCCAGATCAAGGTTCTGATAACACAGATGTTCTAGGTTATCAGCCATTTCATTCATGCCGACAATACGCGCCATCGGCACAAAAATTTCAAAGGTTTCGCGGGCAATACGCGCGCGTTTGTCCGGACGCAGTGCCTCCAGGGTAGTCATGTTGTGATAGCGGTCGGCCAGTTTCACAATAATGACACGTGGATCTTGTAAGGTGGCTTGCAGAATTTTCCGGAATGAAGCGGCTTTATTATATTCTTTATCGCTGGAATGACTCAGTTTGGTCACGCCATCGACCAGTTCGGCTACAGTAAAACCAAAAGTCTCGGTAATATCGTCTTTGTTAAAGTCGGTATCTTCAATCACATCATGCAGCAGTGCGGCCATCAGCGTTTCAGGGTCAAGACGCATATGCGCCAGAATACAGCTGACCGCAATCGGATGCAAAATATAGGGTTCGCCACTTTTACGCACAATCCCGTCATGGGCAATATCTGCATAATCACAGGCCGCAAGCACACGTTCGACATCGCTTTCACTTAAATACGCATCGATAATGATCTCTAACTGCTGCTTGGCTTGACTGACCTGTGGGCCTGGCATAAAACACCTTTTTCAACTGAATTTTTTACAAATAAAACCTGAAAGCATTCTAGAAATGTGAATTTCCTGGCTTGATGGTTTTTTGCTACTACAGAGCAGAAAACCCATTCAAACTTGATAGCTAACCCTTATGTTATAACCGTTCTGGCATAAATATAAAAGTCACATAACAAAAAAAGCCTAGTTTAGAACTAGGCTTTTTAAGTGACGATCTCTTATTGGAAAGAAAAACCGTCTAAGTTTAGATTATTTGCAGAAAGTGCAAGATCCAGACTTGATGTTTGATAGTCTTGATCACGTTGTTTCAAAATGTCTTTTGATACATGACCTGAAGCGATTTCACGTAAAGCAACAACAGTCGGTTTGTCATTGTCCCATTCTACAGTTGGTTCAATACCTTGACGTGCCAATTGACGCGCGCGCTTGCTTGCCACTAGTACAAGCTCAAAGCGGTTGTCTACATGGTCTAAACAATCTTCAACGGTGACGCGTGCCATAAGAATTCTCGTTTGAATAATAAATTTTAACAGACTGCACAGTATAAAAGGCTTTGTCTATAGACTCAAGTTTTAATCACTGCCCAGTCGGCGTAATCAGTTTCTGGATCAGTTTTTCATGACGGTTGGCTTGCTGACTCAGTACCAGACGATTGGCGATAATCACCGCTTCCAGGTCATGCAGCGCCTTATTAAAGTCGTCATTAATAATGATATAGTCAAAGTTACTATATTGCTGCATATCTTCTACCGCGCAGCTGAGACGATGCTCAATCACATCAACTGCGTCAGTACCACGGTTAGACAGGCGTTCACGCAAGTCGAACTGACTTGGTGGCAAGATAAAAATTTGTTTAGATTCAGGAAAAAGTCGACGAACCTGTTGCGCACCTTGCCAGTCAATTTCCAGTAGCACATCATGACCTTTGGCCAGTTGTTCTTTGACTGTGGCTTGCGCGGTACCGTAGTAATTACCAAATACTTCGGCGTATTCGATAAAACCGCCTTCATTGACCAGATTTAAAAAATCTTCTTTATTGGAGAAATGATAGTGTACGCCATCGAGTTCGCCAGGTCGTTGACCGCGTGTGGTGTGTGACACAGAAACGTGAAGATTGTTGACACGCTCAAGTAGGGCTTTAACAAGGGATGTTTTGCCTGTTCCAGACGCTGCAGAAACGACAAACAAGAGACCCGACATGATATTTTTCCTGATATGATAAAATATCTTCTCTATTTTAGAGTAGAGCGGCTTTAAACTAAATAGTTGTCAGTCGATTGTTTACATTTATTTCAATTGAACCGCTAAAAATGGTGTGAGTATTGAGGATTCTATGGAAATTGTTTTAGCCAACCCACGTGGTTTTTGTGCTGGTGTAGATCGTGCCATTGCGATCGTGAACCGTGCCCTAGAATGCTTTAATCCACCGATTTATGTGCGGCATGAAGTGGTGCATAATAAATTTGTGGTCGATGACTTGCGTCAGCGTGGTGCGATTTTTGTCGATGAACTCGATGAGGTACCTGACGATAATATCGTGATTTTTAGCGCGCATGGTGTTTCTAAAGCAGTACAACAAGAAGCTGAGCGTCGTGGTCTGAAGGTTTTTGATGCGACTTGTCCCTTGGTGACTAAGGTACATATTGAAGTCACCAAATATGCCCGTGAAGGTGTAGAAGCGATCCTGATTGGTCATGAAGGTCACCCTGAAGTCGAAGGTACCATGGGGCAATATGACAAAAAAAATGGTGGTGAGATTTATCTGGTTGAAGATGAAGAAGATGTCGCCGCTTTAACGGTACGCAATCCTGAAAAAGTCGCTTTTGTCACGCAAACCACTTTATCAATTGATGATACAGCGAAAGTGATTGATGCTCTTCGCCAGAAATTTCCGCTGATCCAAGGTCCGCGTAAAGATGATATTTGCTACGCTACACAGAACCGTCAGGATGCGGTGCGTGACTTGGCTGAACGCTGTGATGTCGTACTTGTTGTCGGTTCACCAAACTCTTCAAATTCAAACCGCCTACGTGAGCTGGCTGAACGTATGGGTAAAGCGGCATATTTAGTGGATAATGCAGATGAGCTCAAACAGGATTGGTTTGCAGAAAAGATCCAGATAGGGGTGACAGCAGGCGCATCTGCACCGGAAATTCTGATTAAACAAGTCATTCAGCGTTTACAGGATTGGGGTGCACAAGCGCCAAAAGAGCTGGATGGGCGGGAAGAAAATATTACCTTTAGTCTACCTAAAGAGTTACGTATTCCTGTAACACAGGCTTAGAATGTTAACTGTTTAATATTCTGTTTCTTATTTAAAAATAAGCAGATAACTGGGAAATGACAGTTATCTGTTTTTTTATGCCTTTTATCTGTTCTGTGTAGGTTTTGTAACTTTAATGCGTATTATTTTAACTAGGCCAAAGTTTTGCCTGGGGGAGAGTATGCAGAAAAATAAAGGATTCACTTTAATTGAGCTGATAGTGACGATTGCGGTATTGGCTATTGTGGCTTCAATAGCCGCTCCTTCATTTGTAAGTACTTTAGCTTCTCAAAATTTAAATAGTGCAAGTAATGAAATTGCTTCAGCATTAGGAGAGGGAAGAAGTCGAGCTATGGTGATAGGTAATACTGTAGTAGTTTGTCCTAACAAAGATGTAGCTGGCGCTAATGTAACAGAGGCTATATGTGTAAATAAATTATTATCTTCTGCTGATGCAAACCAATTTATTGATCAAAAGAGAGTAATTCTTGTAAATCTTCCTAAGAAAGTTGAGATTAAATCTAATAATTATGGGGTGGTATTTAAGGCAAACGGTACTACTTCTTCTGTTACCTCAATAATAACATGCTCAAAGAACATAAGTAGAACTATAAATGTTGCTTTAATTGGGTCGTTAACTCAAACCAAAGGTACATGTTAATGATAAGTAGAAATCAAAAAGGCATAGGCATGGTTGAGGTATTGGTATCTCTTGTTTTATTGGCTATTGGGGTCCTTGGATATACCGCTTTGCAATTACGTGCAATTGAGGCGGGGGATGAAGCATTGGTTAAATCACAAGCTACTATGTTGTTACGTGGCTTAACAGAGAGTATACGTGCAAATCCTCAAGGTCAAAGCAGTTATCCGGCAGCTGTAAGAACTTATACATCTCAGAATGCACCTAGTGCGCCTAAAAGTTGTCTCAATACAACATGTAAACCTGCGCAGATGGCAACTTATGAAGCTTATTTAGTGGCACGAGCTGCGAATCAAATCGGCGTCATGATTACTATGAATGAATGCCCAGGAGTTAATTCAATTAAAAGACAATGCATATTTGCAGCTTGGGAAAATACACTAATATCTTCAAATAATTATTCAGCGTGTATGAGTTCTGGTGGTGTGTATGTAGCAAATGCTCGATGTGTAATGATGGAGGCATATTAATGAATAATAAGTTTTCGAATAGTGCTTTTCATCAAGCAGGTTTTACTTTAGTTGAATTAATTGTAGCACTTGCTTTGGGGTTATTAATTACAGCCGCTGCAACGCAATTGTTCTTGGGGGGAATCGTTACGACTCGCATCCAACAAGCGAATGCAGAATTACAAGATAGCGGAGTTTTTGGGCTAGATTATATTGCTAGAGATATTCGTTTAGCTAATTATGGCAATATTAGTAATCCTGAATTAACTAATACTACTCCACAAGGTGGGATTGTACTTTCTCAAGGGGCTTCAGGCACTGTAAATGTATCTAAAGATATAGGCAATAATTCAGTTACACGTAGTGGATTAACTTCAAATGTGAGTGATGCAAGTGACCAGCTTACTATTCAGTTTACGGCACCAAATGATATGTTTAATTGTGAAGGTGAAGAAATAAAAACAGGGGAATATGTAATTCAACGTTATTTCTTGAGAAAAGATACTAATGGGGGCGAGAAAGATTTAGTACTTGCTTGTGATGCTAACAAAAAGGGTGCAATGTCGGCTGCAAATATTACAGATTTTGGAGGGACTCAACTAGGTGAAGTGATTATGCCTAGAGTTGATCATTTAAGATTTTATTTAGGTGCTATGACTAAAAGTGGCGCTACTGTAACATCAACTGCATACTATACAATAAGTGAATATATCTCTGCTGCAAATGCCGCTCGTAATGCAGGTCAGCCCGTTCCAAGAATTACCTCTATAAAAGCAGCTGTAATTGTAAGGTCTATAGACAACACAAACAATCAACTCATTGATCCAACGAAATCTATATTGTTTTTAGAAAAATCAGTGACGCTTACTAATCAGACCAAGCATTTAAGAAGAACATATATGACAACTATTGCAATACGTAATGGTATGGGGGATGCAATATGATTAACTATCAAATTTACGCTCCTCAGCGTGGAGCGACACTGCTTGTAGTCATGATGATGTTGCTAATTTTAACTGTAATAGGGGTACTTGCTATCCGCGTGGCAATGACAAGTTTAAATATCTCGACACATACTCAGCTTGGCCAATTTCTAAGTCAAACTGCTGATACACCAATTAATCAATTATACACAAGCAATTTATCAAACTTGGTAGATTTGAGTGGTGCGATTGGCTACGCGCTTCAAGACTCAAAATTAGAACCAGGAAATGAATATATATTTTGCTATAAACCACTGTCTAATGAAAAATTTGCAGCCTCTTTGGGTGTTGCTGTTAAACGACCTCCAGCAACTAAAACAGCTAAAGCTGCACTTGTTTCTGGGGGGGCAGATGCTTTCTGTAATTTAAGCTCTGATTTTGGCAGTAGCCGCGAAGCAGTTGTTACACAGGTAGCTGTCAAAATTCCCAATGATGCAGAAGAAGATTTGAAACCTGGGGCCTTATTAAGCCGTGGAAATAATTTAAGCTCGGGTACTATCATGCCAAAGAACGTTGTTGAGCAACAAAGAATTCGAGTTACTACTACTTCTATAGTGCCAAGCTTTACTAAAAATTTGGATGCAGCTCAAAATTGTATTGGAACAGGAAGTGGTAATGCAGGTTACATCAGTGATGATACAAGTAGTGATACTAAGGGATTTGAAACAATTGCGACTTGCTTAGCCAAACTTGGTGTTCCAGTAAATTCTCAGACTCAAGAATTTAATTTGCAGACAATTTTTACTCAGACTCAAGCTCCTTGATTGAGAGGATAATACAATGAAAACACACATAAATACCTCATCAGTTGTTTCAAGGTTTAAAATAATGAATTTACGTCCATTAGTAATTTCTTGTTTGTCATTTATGGGTACTTGTGTTTTAACAGCGTCCGTGGCACAAGCAAGCGATTTACAGATTTATGCGACACCTGAAGCTGGTCAAAAAACTATCGTTATGATGCTTGATACATCAGGTTCAATGGGGTCAATTGACTCTAATACAAAGAATAATTATTCAAATCGTGATGATTTTAACTCTATTTATCAGGATTATGGTATTGGACGGTCGTGTAGAACAGATAGTAGCGGGAATTATAGTTCTTCAGGTACTACTCCTAGCTATACACGTAAATTTTGTACTGCGACTAGTTTAACAGCTGCACAGGTAGTTAATTTAGTTGATGCTGGATGTGAGAAAGTCACGAATTCAAGTGTTAAATGTTATGATCGTATGACGAGACTTAAGGATGGATTATTTAAGCTGCTCGATAGTGAAGATTCGGAATTATTTACTACGCGAATTGGTTTAGGACATTTTTCTTATAATGGTAATGGGGATAATGCAGCAATTCTAGTAGCGGCTAAAGAGTTAGGAAGAAAAAATTCTACGCAGCGTACACTGTTAAAAACAAAAATTGCAGAATTAACTGCACAAGGAGGTACTCCAACAGCACATGCTTATGCTGAAGCCGGTGCATATTTAATGGGTACAAATACAGTTAAACGAGTTAATGTAAAGGTTGATAAATATCGCACAAGAGTTGTTCAGGAACCTGATCAGTACGGATGTGACCAAGCCTCTGACTACAAGTACTATATTAAAAGAACGATTATTTCTCCATATAGGTGCTATAAGGTAACTAACCCAGGAATTACTTCATCTTATATTGATCCAATCGTGACTCGTTATAAAGATGTTATTAAGAGCGATCTTTGTGATAACTATCAAAGCGTGGATTATGATAATGCTGTCCAGAAGTGTAGAAACGACGCTTGGACGGAAGCTTCAATTCCCAACAATTACGTAAAGGATGGTAGTTATACCGATAATAATGCCACTATACATTATAGTTATGAAATAAAAACGGATGGAACCAGTACATATAGCGGTTTCCTGAACTCTGATGTGGGTGATATAAGGGATGATTTTAATTATAAATCTCCACTACCTGAAGTAGCTAAAAGACAAAGTTGTGATGGTCAGGGGGTTTATATCCTATCCGATGGAGAAGCAAACAACTCTTCTTCAAATAATGCATCACCAATTATGCAAAAAGCTCTATTAAATTTCGGCAATGATTTTAAATGTCCAACCACTGGTGGGTTAATGACTGGAGGTACGGGTGCTTGGCACTGTATGGGTGAGTTCGCAAAGTACTTATTTAATAAAGAGAAAAATCCAAGTGGAACTTCAATTCAAACAGCCTTTGTAGGTTTTGGTAAACAATTTTCAGGCTTGGATACGGATTATGTAGAAGCAGCATGTAAATTAAGTTCAAGAACACAGCCAGATCGTCGAAATAGTGATAAATGTTCCCCTAGTATTGGAACCAGTTCGGTGGAGTGGCCAGGTTATGGTAATGGTGGCTTTTTTGAAACCCAATCAACTGATGGAATTACTGATAGTGTTATTCAATTTATTAAGAATCTTGGTGATACACAGATAGAACCTTTATCTACAGGCGCTATTTCTGTGCCTGTAGACGCTTTAAATCCAAATGGTTTTCAGCCGTATGGTTATTTGCGCGCATTATCTCCCAATCCAGGACAACAAGTATCAATCTGGATAGGAAACTTAAAAAAATACGATATTAATAATGGTGCTTTGGTCGATGGCTCTAAAACAATTTTTAATGAAGTAGGGAAATTTGATCTAACCACTAAAGACTTATGGAATCCAACAAGTGTTGCTGATGGCGGTATGGTAAATCAAGGTGGAGTTTTCTGGAATTTACCAATGCCAACACAAGCAGTAAGCGCAGTCAATGCGAATCCTGACCTTAATATTAGAGCGGTACCAGCGATAACTGCAAATCCGAATGGACTGCGTAATTTATATACAGATGTTTCTAAAGTAGAAAATAATCAACTCATATCTAAAACTTCAGGAGAGTTATTAAAAATTCCAGATGTTGCAAGTGGAACAGTTACATCTGGAGCAAATGTTTTAGATAAATTTAAGAATCAAGACGTATTGAAATCCTTTTCTCTAGAAATCAAACATAGATTATTAAATTATCTTGGGTATGATTTAGGCGAATCTATAGCAACAGGCTTGCCAGCAACTTTACCCGTACCTACTAAGCCATTTGTAAGTTTAGGGGGGAGTATTCATTCATATCCATTGCAACTCACATACTCGGGTGAAATCAACGCGAATGGTGATTTAACTTCAGTTAGAAAACAATCTGTTATGTTCGGTAGTATGGAAGGAGGCTTACATATTGTCGATGCTAAAACAGGTGTTGAACAGTCAGTATTCGTTCCTGCGGAAATATTGAAAAATCCTGAGGCAGCGAAAGCTTTAAGAGCTGGTCAGGCAGGTGATATCCAACATGGTATTAGTGGAGCCTGGATTTCAGATACTGCTTATGAAATAAAACGTGGCACTAGCACAACGAGCTCAGCTGTTACTGCTAAAAAAATGAATGTGTATGGTGGTATGCGCATGGGGGGCAATAGCTATTATGCCCTGGACCTCTTAAATGAAAATAAGCCTAAATTATTATTTAGAGTTGGCAATGATTTAGCCAATTATACACGTATGGGGCAAACGTGGTCTAAGCCGGTTTTAGCCAATATCCGTTATAAAAATAAGATTCGTCGTGTAATGATTGTTGGGGGGGGATATGATATGTGTTATGAAGACCCAAGATTTAGATTAGGTCAAAATAACACTTCAGATTTTGGTGGTAGTTCTTGTAAAAAATCGGAGGCTTTAGGAAATGCTGTCTATATTATTGATGCAGAAACTGGTGAACGCATCTGGTGGACAAGTCATACTGGATCAAATAAAGATAATACTGATTTGAAACATAGTGTTGCTACTCGTATCAGCACTTTAGACCGAGATGGAGATAACTTAGTTGATCATCTGTATTTTGGTGATTTGGGTGGACAAGTCTTCCGTATTGATCTAAATAATAAAAAAGATACAGCTACAGCAAGTTTTGGACATAATGTTATTCGTTTGGCTAACTTGGCGACTACTGAATCTGGAGCAGCTATTACTAATGGTGATGCACCGCGATTCTATCAACCACCCACCATTACAATTCATGATGAAGGGAGCGATACTTTTATTTTGGTAGCAATTGCTTCTGGTGATCGTAGTACACCTCTAGATGTTGCACCAAGTAAAGGTCGTGAATCAATCAAACCTTTTGATCCTTTGCAAAATCGGCCAACAAATAAAGTATATGGCTTAATTGACCGTGACTTTGTTGAGCGTGATTTGTATAAATCTACATATACAACATTTAAGTCAAAGGATATCACGTTAAACCAACTTCAAAAAAATCCACAAACATTGCTTTCTTTTACAGCAGTAAAAAATACTTTCTTTGGAGGAAGTCCTAAACATGGATGGTATCGTTCATTATCGAGTGATTATTTAGGTAATGAAGTTGCAAGCCGTACACCAGGTGGAGTTAAGGCGTTTGAAGAAGAACCTATTGCGATTAAGGATAACTTATTTATACCTGTATATGATCCAGAAGGTACAGGTGTAGAAGATGCTGATCCATGTCAGCCACGTATTATAGGTGAGTCTAATCGTCAACAGTATTGCTTGCCTTATGGTACTTGTTATAAGGAGGGCAATAAAGATATCGAAGCTGAAAAACGTACTGGTATGGTTATGTTGAATGGTGTGAACCAGAATGTACTGGGTTCAGGTATTCGAGGAATTGCCCTTGGTCCCACTGGTGGTTCGGGCGGTGGTGGAACAACTGATGATCCAAATAGCTGTGGAGCATTAACATTGATAGGTAATATTAAAGGGGCGGGAGAATGGAAATGCTCACGTATTTTGAATCCAATACGATGGTATGAAAAAAATGTCTCACCTAAATAATAAAATAAGTAATACTATTAGGATAACTAATAGTATTACTTTCCTAAAAAATGGATTCACACTGATTGAATTGATGGTTGTTGTAGTAATATTGGCGATTATTACTGCAATAGCATTGCCGTCTTATACTGCATATACGCGTAAGGCGGCTGTATCTCAAGCTGAACAAGAAGTCCAGAAGATTGCTGAACAATTGGAGCGTCATAAGTCGCGTAATTTTAGCTATAAAGGTTTTGATCCTGGTTATATTTATGGGCAATCAAGCCCAATGGTATCTGTATCAGTAAAAAACTATACTCTTACGATACGGGATTTAGACTCACAAAAATTACTCACCTCAACAGATCGAGATATGCGCGGACAAGGTTGGGCAATTAAAGCTGAAACGACAGATAGCCAAAATTATAACCTTCTCATGACTAGTACGGGTATTCGCTGTAAATCTAAAACAACTATTTCAAGCTATCAATCCTGCTCAGGGGATGAAACATGGTAAAATACTTTAAACAGGGTTTTACTCTCATTGAGGTTTTAATTGCAGTGGCAATTGTCGGGATATTGGCCATGATTGCTTATCCATCTTATACGCAGTATGTGATTAAGACTAAGCGTGTTGATGTACAAAGTAAAATGATGGAAATTTCCCAAAAGTTAACCCAGTACAAAGCAGCTAATGGTAATTTTACTGGCGCAACTATTACAGATAATAATATATATGGCAGTAATGCTTTTCCTCAAACAGGCGATACAACTTATACATTCACTTTGAATATACCGAATGCAAACTCATGGACTCTGACTGCAGAACCTGCAAACTCAAGCACCCAAGATGGCAATGGATGGATTTGCTTAAATAATCAAGGTCAAAAATACTGGGTGAAGGGTTCAACTACTTGTTTGCTTTCAGCTACCTCCAACTGGGACGGTCGCTAACCTAAATCCAAAATTCTACCTAAACACTTTTTGATCTTTCATTCAGGGCAAAGTTCAAGTAAAATACTGCCCTCTATGAAAGGGGTTTGAAATGTATCGGTGGTCGGTACAGGGATAATCCGTAAAAACTATAAGGTTCTATCATGGTTGTTATTCGTCTTGCACGCGGTGGTGCTAAAAAACGTCCGTTCTATCAAATCATTGTGACTGATAGCCGTAATGCACGTGACGGTCGTTTCATCGAACGTATCGGTTTCTTCAACCCTACAGCTCAAGGTAAAGCAGAAAAACTTCGTTTAGATGCTGACCGTTTTGCTCACTGGGTTTCTCAAGGTGCTCAACCTTCTGATCGTGTTGCTTCTTTAGCTGCTCAAGCTAAAAAAGCTGCAGTTGCTGCATAATTTTTATATAAATTAGGTAGTAGCTTGCCCATGACACCAACACAGAATGTTCCCGAAGATCGTATTCAGATTGGACAGTTGCGTTCAGCATATGGATTAAATGGGTGGCTCTGGGTCTATTCCAATACAGAACCTATGAGCAACATATTTGACTATCTGCCTTGGTACATTGAGACCAAAGCAGGTTGGCAAATTGTCGATGTAAAACGTTGGAAACCACATGGTAAAGGCCTGGTAGTTTCGCTTAAAGGTGTGAGTGATCGCACTGGTGCAGACGAACTGGTTGGCTCCAATGTCTGGATCTCTAAATCGCAACTGCCTCAAGCAGGCGTAGATGAGTACTATTGGTCTGATTTAAAAGGTCTAACTGTGTTAGGTCTGGATGATGAAGAACAAGAAGTCAATCTCGGTCAAATTTTTGAGCTGTTTGAAACAGGTGCTAACGATGTGATGGTGGTTCGCGCAACTGCCGACAGCATTGATGGCGAAGAGCGAATGATCCCATGGCATAAAGATGTGGTGCAACGCGTTGATCTTGAAGCTGGTCGTATCTACGTCAATTGGGGCGTAGACTACTAATATTTTCGGAAATACGGGAGTCTGCGATGTTTTTTGCAGTCATTACGCTTTTTCCTGAAATGTTTGAAGCGATTACAGCCTATGGGATTAGCGGGCGCGCAGCAAAACGTGAGTTGATGCAAATTCATTGCATCAATCCTCGCGATTATGCGACGGGCAACTATAAACGGGTGGATGAACGTCCATTCGGTGGTGGTCCGGGTATGGTGATGATGGCTGAGCCTCTGGCAAAAGCAATCCAGCATGCCAAAGAGCTTGCAAGGCAAGCGGGTGCAGTTCAGGTTCCTGTGGTGTATATGTCACCCCAAGGAAAGACCTTAAACGAAACTGCGGTACAGGATTTTGTCAAATATGACGGAATCATTGTACTATGCGGACGTTATGAAGGCGTCGATGAACGTTTGATCCAGCAATATGTTGATCAGGAATGGTCAATTGGCGATTACGTGTTATCGGGTGGTGAACTTCCTGCGATGGTTTTATTGGACAGTATTATCCGGAGACTTCCGGGTGCGATGTCTGATGAGCAATCACACGTGCAAGACTCATTTGTGGATGGTCTTCTAGATTGCCCACAATATACCAAGCCAGATCATTTTGAAGGTTTGGATGTGCCTGAGGTGTTAAAGTCCGGGCATCATGCCAATATTGAAAAATGGCGGTTTCTGCAGCGATATCAGCGTACACTTGAACGCCGCCCAGAGTTGGTGGAAAAAGTCGAGCTGACCAAGCAGCAGAAAAAATGGCTAAAAGATTTGTAAGATATTGATGAGTAATCATTTCTATCTTCAAGCAAGTACTTAAAATTATTTAAGTATTCTTTAATAGGCTCTTTATGGTTGAGATGGTCAACTATAAAGGGAAAGATAATCGGGTGTATGCGCTTTAGCCTCTATACCCAGCGATGATCAGACCTCTTCTGACTCGCACATATTGGAGATACCCCATGAGCGGTAAGCATCCTTTAGTTCAAGTAATTGAAAACGCACAATTGAAACAAAACATCCCTGCTTTTGCACCAGGTGATACAGTTATTGTTCAAGTTAAAGTAAAAGAAGGCGACCGTGAGCGTTTACAGGCGTTCGAAGGCGTTGTAATTGCTAAGAAAAACCGTGGTTTGAACTCTGCGTTCACAGTACGTAAAATTTCTAGCGGTGTTGGCGTTGAGCGTGTATTCCAAACTCACTCTCCAATCGTTGCTGGTATCGAAGTGAAACGTCGTGGTGACGTTCGTCGTGCTAAACTTTACTACCTACGTGAATTGTCTGGTAAAGCTGCACGTATTCGTGAAAAATTACCAGCTCGTAAAACTAAAGCTTAATTTTAAGCTTTATACGAGTGAAAAAATGCGCCTTTGGGCGCATTTTTTATGCCTAATTTTTATGTAGATTTATTCGAAATGTTCCTGCAAAGGCAAGATCATAGCATCTAAAATATCCAAGAAAATTTTATGAATAAACATCAGAAATAATACAAAATATCCCCAAGACTGGAATCCTGCATTAAAAAGTTGAATGCAAATAAAACATTGTGTGATAACCAGTAAAATACTGATCCATACATTTGCGATAATATGTCGATGACAAGAGGGGCAATAATAAGGCTCATATTTTTTAAATTGAAAAGGATTAATGACTTTTCGTTTGCAGCAGGGGCAGGTTCTTTTAAATTTGTTTTTGATTTCTATAGAACGTATCTGCATTTATTTTATTTCACACTTATTTTTTTATATTTGATGAATATTTTATATGCAGTTTGATCATGATTAACAAGTAAATTTTAAGAAAAAAATTAGCGAAAAATAAGATAGAAAAGCCTCTGGATGAATAGAGGCTTGGGTGGTTTTATAAACCTTGCAGTTTTAAACGGTTGGCATGCTGACGATAGGCAGCAACTGGATCAGGCGCAAAGGTACCTTTAATGCCAAACAACAAGTTGATTTCATCCAGATGATTCCACGGGTAATCATCACGAATCGTTTTACCAAATTTGGCACTACATACCGACACAATTCCATCATTTGCGCCAGCCTTGCTCGCAGAAAGTAGATCCAAGGCTTTCATGGCGGCATCACTGACATCTAGGAGATTAGTCACGGGTTGATTGCCGGTCATTGAATACAGTGCAATGCCTTGGTCTGTATATTTGCCTTCACCACATGGGCTCAGCGAAAGCCCGAGTTTAAAGCGCTGGTTAAATTCGGCTGTGCCTTCAATTGAGGTGCTGTGTCCTGCTGCAAGGGCGTTGTGTGGGAAAGCTTGACCGTCTAAGCCTTGTGCCCACATGATGACGTTGCCAAAACTGCTGATCAGGGTATTAAGCAATTCAGATGTACCGGTTTGATTAGCAAGTCGCATAACATCAGAGGCGACAATCGTCCCTTGGTTGGCGCCGCCCACAGTCATCACTGAGGCTACATGTTGCGGCATCACCCCGGCTGCATAACGCACGCTATGTGCACCATGACTATGACCAATTAAATTCAATTTTTTTGCGCCGGTGATTGCCATGACTTCTTTCAGTTGCTCCACATATTGTTCACCTCTGATTTCGCTGGAATTGAAAGGTGAGATGCGGGTGGCAAAGGCAGTTGAACCATTACGGGCTAAATCTGGCAAAATTTGATACCAATAGTCCATGCTTAAGGTATCAAAACCAATGCGATTAAAGCCGACCATGCCATGTGCAAATACAATCGGATATTTTGTTTTGGCATAACTCGAGAGGACAAAATTACTTTTATATTCCTGTAATGCCGAGGCTTGCACAGGACTAGTCAAGATGGAACCCAGCAGCAAAAGGTTTAAGTGATACATTATTTTTTTCATTGCAGCTTCCCGATCGCGGATAGGTCAAATAAAAAGAACCAGAAAAAAAGCCTATATTTCAGCTGAAAATACAGGCACTCTGGGGTTATAAACCTTCTAATTTGAGTCGGTTGGCATGCTGGCGGTAGAGGGCGACCGGATCTGGTGCAAACACGCCTTTCAGACCAAACATCATATTGGCCAGGTCCGTATGATTGAGTTTGTACTGGTCATGAATCACCTTGCCCATGAACGCACTACAACGTGAAACCATGCCATCATTGTCTTTACTGCCATAAGATAAAGGGCCGAGCTGCATCAGGATCGTATCAATATCCAGGGCATTGGTGGCTTGGGCCACACCCGTCCATGAATAATAATGAATGCCTTTACTATCTTTCTGTTTTAAATTTTTATTGCAGTTTTCTGTAGAAGCCAATACGCCATCTTTGACCACCTGCTGTGCCACTGTGGCATTAAAAGTATTTGAACCGGTCTGGCTCAGGGATTTCATGGAAGCATCAAAATCAATTTCCAGTTCAGGCTTAAACTGACCCAGTGCAATCAATGGACCAATAATATAATCACCTAAAATGTTAAAGGCGGTACGCGTCAGGCTATTGTTCTGAATATCATCTGCCACTTTGGAGCCATGGTAGGTTCCTGCAACGCCGGTAATAGAGGCGATATACTGCGGCTGGGTCGCTGCAACATACAGCACTGTTGGTCCACCATGGGAATGGCCAATCAAGTTCAGTTTTTGCTTTCCGGTAATTGCCAGAACCTCTTCAACCTGATGGATTAGTTGTTCTCCGCGATGCATCGTTGTATTTGCCGGCGATAATTGTGCAGCAAACACGGTTGAACCATTACGTGCCATATCCGGCAGAATCTGATACCAGTAATCCAGCCCGATACTATCGGTGCCAATACGTGACCAGCCTAACCAGCCATGTACCATCAGGATGGGATATTGGGTCTTGGCATAGTCAGACCGGCTCTTTTCGATGACTTGTGTTGCACTCGCTGCAGCCTGAGTCTGTGCAGAAAAACTGAATCCCAGAGTGGTCGCTAAAGCCACAGTCAGTAACTGGGCTGTCTTGCTGAAAGTATACATAGCTGTCCCTTTTTAAATTTTATCGTTATTCAAGCAATCATTGCTTTTTGTAGAGTGCTGCAAGCCACAAATCAGACGATGAAAATACAGTTTTGGCCTTCAGTGGCTGAGCAATTTTTCTTTTGAAGAAGCGGTATTTTTTCACTTCAGAGGTCTAAAACCATGTCATTTGGGGACATGCAGGACAGGAGGAATTTACATTGTAAATATTTGTTTTATTAACAGATGCATTTGAATAGAAAGTCTTTGAAATCATTAAACTTTGTCTAAGTTATTTTGTGTAAATACGAAATATTTGGAAACAACTATAAAAGATCATTCTGAGAAAAATATAAAGTTATCAAAAGGGCATTTATAAAAAAGCCATCAACAGGTGATGGCTTTTAGGCTTAGTCAGCAAAGGGCAGTTTGGCTCCCTGATCATGAACCTGTTCAAAGGTTTCTACTCGCAGCTGTTCTTGCGGTGTATTAAAATGTTTGCTGCGAAGCTGGGCAATGGCTTGCTGTTTGGCGCTATCGGACATGCCGGACTGGGTAATCTGATCCCGTTCATCTAAATAGCCAGTCACCCGGTTTTTCCAGTCGCTGCGTTGTACATCCAGTTGTTCCAGTCGTTGTGTTGCCTCAGGACCGACCAGATTTATCCGCATCTGTCGGATTTCATCACGGGAACCACCACGGGCTTTAATATCAGCGGTGAGTTTGCGCAGATCTTCCAGTTTATTCAGTTGTTCCAGATTTTCCTGCCAGTCCTGCGGGAGTTGCTGAAACAGTGCTTGGAGCTTTTGCGCTTTTTCAGTCTCCGTTAAGCTTTTGTCCGCCAGTACGCTCATCCGGTCCAGGGTATATTCATGATAGGCGTCTTCTGTGCCGAACAAGCCCTCAATTTCATACTTGGAAAAGTATTGCTGGCGCAAATTCTGGGTACTGTTATAGATGCTACGATAATAGGCAGGATCTTCCTGATTCAGCCCGGCCGGTGCAGTGAGCTGGCCCAAACCCTGACGGTACTGGATATAACGGTCCCATAAATCCAGAATTTGCGAGAGTGCAGGCTCTTTATGATTCTGGCGAATATAGTCTTTAAAATCCTGCTGGATCTGCTGCAGATTTTTTTCACCGAACTGGGTAATAAAATATTCAAAACAGTTGCGGGTCTGTTCATTCACAATCAGACGGTTGCTGGCGTCTAGCTGCATCTGACAATTAATTTCGGTATCTTGCTGGCTGGCACTGGGGAAAGCTGCATTGGCAGGGCCATTGACCAAGAGTGCGGTTTGCTCTGCCTGAGTTTCAGTTAAAGGCGTTTTTATCCCGGTATCCGCTTGGGTATTTTCTTTTGGAGACAGCCATAAGATCAGTGTGAGAATACACAGCACCAGCAACGCCAGAATGATCCATATTTTATATTTCTGCATATCCTATGCACCTATTTTCTCGTTATTTCATTATTTTTAGAGGTTTAAGCTTTTTAAAAGCGTTGAGTTGTTCAAACCGGCTCAATATGCCATAAAAATCATTAGAGACTATAGAAAAGTTGTAAATCCTCTCGCAGGGTTTTACCATGACGCCAATTTATAAAATGTCTGATTTTTTGCCATGAAAGCATCATCTCCTAAAATTCAGCGTCGTCATCTTAGTGGTGTCTTCCTGCTTAATAAGCCTTTGGGCATCAGTTCCAATGCTGCATTGCAAAAAGTCCGCTGGTTGTATCGTGCACAAAAAGCCGGCCATACTGGCGCGCTGGATCCGTTGGCATCCGGTTTATTGCCTGTGTGTTTGGGGGAGGCGACCAAGTTTTCGCATTATTTATTAGATTCGGTCAAGCGTTATCAGACGACCGTATTTTTGGGACATAGCACCACTACGGGTGATGTGGAAGGCGAGGTGCTTCTGGAAAAAGCAGTTCCTGAATTATCCGAGTCTTTGATTCAAGAAACACTGGCGCAATTTATGGGTGATATCCAGCAAGTGCCGCCGATGTATTCGGCACTGAAAAAAGAAGGCCGTCCTTTATACGAACTGGCGCGCAAAGGTATCGAGATTGAACGTGAAGCACGTCCGATTACCATTTTAGTGATTGAGCTTATGTCCTTTACGGAGAACAGTATCACGCTAGATATTACCTGCTCTAAAGGGACTTATATCCGGGTTTTGGGGGAAGATATTGCCAAAGCGCTGGGAACTTATGGCCATCTGACTTATCTGCACCGTATCAAAACCGGCCATTTTGATTTGATTCCGAGTTATACCATTGAATATCTGGAAAGCCTGAGCGAAGCAGAGCGTGATGCACTGTTGTTGCCGGCCTATGCGCCGGTTGATCATTTTCCAAAAGTGCAGATACCCGAAGGTCGTGCAGAATATTTTAGCCGCGGCATGGAAAGCAATATCGAACATGAAGCAGCTGAACAGGTGCTGGTTTTTGATGGCGAGAAATGTCTGGGACTGGCAGAAATCACCGACAAAAAACGTCTGGTACCCAAACGCGTCCTGAACCTTTAATCGAGCCAATATATGGAAATTGAGATCATCATCAGTCTGGTTGTCTTTGCATTTTTTGCAGGAGCGATTGATGCTGCCGTGGGCGGTGGTGGTCTGATCCAGATCCCGGCAATTATGGGGAGTTTACCGCATTTACAGCCTGCTACGGTCTTTGGCACCAATAAACTCGCGTCCATTTGTGGCACCGCTTCTGCGGCATTTTCCTACCTGCGTCAGGTAAAACTGCCCTGGCTGCTCTTGGGCGTAATTGCACTATGCAGTTTTGTCAGTTCTTTTATGGGTGCAGCCAGCGTTACGCTCATTCCAGTCGAGATCCTTAAGCCTTTCGTGTTGGTCATGTTGATCGTGATCGCAATCTATACCTTAATGAAAAAACAGTTTGGCCAAGTGCATACCGAACAAAAACTGAATCGGAAAATGCTGATTCTGGCCGGTTTGGGCAGTCTGGCGATAGGCTTTTATGATGGTATCTTTGGTCCGGGCACCGGCAGTTTCTTTATTTTCTTTTTTATTCGATATTTAAGCGTCGACTTCCTGCATGCATCGGCCTTATCGAAAATTGCCAATTTCACCACCAACCTGGCCGCCTTAAGCTTTTTTATTCCCAGTGGCAATGTGCTGTTTATGATCGGGACAATGATGGCGGTAGCCAATATTTGTGGTTCCTTGGTCGGGGTGCGTTTGGCATTTAAATATGGCAGTGGCTTTATCCGGATTTTATTCCTGATTCTGGTCAGTCTGCTGATTTGCCGGATGGCATACCAGATGTTTTTTTAGATCTAAACCCGATGTAAATCATTCTCGATATTAAAATTTCTTAACAAATCACTGTATAAACTGCGTCTGAACCTGTTCTGAAAATCTTCTAGAATCAATGATATGAAAAATAAAACAATCGGAGAAATATCGGAATGACGACTATTTTTGAAGCATTAAGAGAGAGTCATGAGATTCAGCGTGATCTTGCAGAAAAACTATTACAGACTTCCGGGGATACACCAGAACGCCGCGAGCTGTTCAAGCAACTGAAAAATGAATTGTTTGCCCATGAAGCTGCGGAAGACCGTTATTTTTATATTCCCTTGATGATGACCGATTCGGGCCTGAATATTACCCGCCATGCCTTGGCCGAACATCATGAAATGGACGAAATGATCGAGGAACTGACCGCAACTGAATTGAGTAATCCGGGCTGGATTGCCATGGCCAAAAAACTTTCCGAAAAGGTGCATCATCACTTAAAAGAAGAGGAACATGGTTTCTTCCAGCAGGCCGGTAAAATTCTGGATGAAAAGCAGAAGACCGCTTTAGCAGTGCAGTACAAGAATGAATACCAGCGTTATAAAGACATGAAAAAAGATATGCTGGTATAAACTAAGTTTTAAATTCAAATTGAATAAATAAAAAGGATGGCTGTAGTGCCATCCTTTTTATGCCAATTTATCTACCTTCTATATTTTTCTTTCAAAGCAAGTAAAATATAGAATGGATAGGATATTTAATTAGTTGTTCAAATTTCAATAAGACTTTTAAGCATTCCGCTCTGCCGATCCTTGACGTGCGGCACGTACAGTCACACCGACTGATGCTAGCATGATACAGATCAGTGCCACGGTCTGAAGAAGCGTAATTTTTTCGCCTAATAGTACAAAACCGGCCAGTGCAGCCAAAGCCGGAGACAAGCTGGACAGGGTTCCATAGCTGGTTTTATTCAAATGCTGAAGTGCCTTTAAATCCAGAGCATAAGGAATGGCTGTTGCCAGCACTGCAATGATAATTGCCTTGCCCCAATACTGGGTATCAATCAGCGCTGGTGCATTGTTATATAGTCCAATGGGTAGCAAACACAGAGCAGAAATGCTAATCGCAATAGTCAGTGCATGCATGCCGATATTTTGCTGCACTACACGTTGCCCGAAGAAAATATACAGTGCCCAGCATAAACCCGCACCTAACGCACAGGCGGCGCCGAGCAGGTCGAAATTACTGCTATTGGCCTGTCCCCATGGCACCATTAAAGCAATGCCTAAAATGGCCATCAATACCCAAATATAGTCACTACGATGTTTAATCGAAATGAGGGCTAGGCCGAGCGGACCAATAAATTCCAGACCAACTGCAATTCCCTGCGGTAATCTTCCTAGAGACAAATAGAATAAAATATTCATGACCCCTAAAGCAGCGCTATAGCAGAGCAAATATCGCCATTTCAAAAAAGGCAAACGGGGAATAATTTTCCAGGAACGAAACATCACGCCGACAATGATCGCTGCAAAACAGAGTCTTAAAATGGTCACTGTGATAGGGTCAAGGACCAGAAAAAGTTGCTTGGCGAAGGATGCACTGATCTGGTACGACATCATGGATAAAACCATGTACAACACAGCAAGGAGTTGGGCGTTTGGCATGGGAGTTACTTACACCAGAAAGGTGTAATCAGGACATGGAAGAAAGCGGGATTATAGCAAAACGGTTAATTTTTAATGAGTAGGGGTGGAAATAATTTTAAATTTAAAGTTACTTTTAAAAAGAGAAAATTTTGATCTTAGAAGAGTATTAGACTGAATTTATCGACTTTGAGTAGGCTTTTCCAGCTAATATTTTTTAAATTCAAAGTGAGTAGAATTTCTTATAACGAATTTTAAATTTAAAAGTGCTCAACTGTATTTTTTCTTCTTTGACTGGTCACCGTACAACCCACTGAAGCACTGATAATCGTGGCTAATGCCAGCCATTGTGTCCACAACAAGGTTTCACCTAGAAAGACCAGCCCCGAGAGTGCGGCAATGGCGGGTTCCAGACTCATCAAAGTGCCGAAACTGAGTGCGCTTAAATTACGCAGTGCGATCATTTCCAGAGTGAAAGGCAGGGCACTGGCCAACACAGCCAAAGCCACAAAATATAACAAACTCATCGGTTCAAAAGTATGTGCCGGCATGCCTGCCAAGAGCGCAATCGGCATCAGCACCAGCATGCCGACAAACATGCCCAAGCATACAGTATGATTGCCAGAAACGCCTGAAGGTCTTTGGCCGGCAACGATATATAAAGCCCAGCAGGCACCGGCACCCAAGGCGAATGCAATCCCGATTGGATCAAGTGGCTGGGCAGCTTGATCAAAAGGGAACAGCAGAACCAGCCCTAAAATCGCCAGTCCGACCCAGACAAAGTCAAATTTTTGCCGTGCATAAAACAGGGCGACACTTAAGGGGCCAATGAATTCAAAAGAGACAGCAATCCCCAGTGCCAGGCGATTAATCGACAGGTAAAACAAGAGGTTCATGCCGGCCAGAGCAAGGCCGTAACTGATAATGGCTGGCCACTTGATCTGTCTGAAATGGATTTGCCAAATTTTAAAAATCAGTGCCAAAATCACAGCACCTAACAGCAGACGCATGGCTGAAACGGTCAGGATGGGAAACTGACCGAACAGATATTTGGCAAAGGAGCCACTGCTTTGCATACTGATCATGGCGATCAACAGAATTAGTGGCGCTTGCACAATAGGTGCAATTTTAAAATTCAGCATGACTAAATAGGTTTCGATTGCTCGAATAGCGGAAGAGCAGCATAAGCTGAAAAAGGTTTAAAAATACAAACCTTAAAAACAAAAAACCACAGCCCGAGAGCTGTGGTTTTTCTACAATATTGAATTAGAACAATACGCGTGCGCGGATTGTACCTTCAACATTCGAAAGCATATCGAGTGCTTCATGAGATGCAGCAGCATCGACATCCATCACCAGGTAACCGACATCGCCTTTAGTCATCAGTGACTGGCCAGAGATGTTGATGCCTTGTTCAGCAAACAGGTTGTTGATTTTAGACAACACGCCCGGAATATTTTGGTGGATGTGCAGTAAACGGTGTTTGCCTTCAGTCAACGGCAATGCGATTTCTGGGAAGTTCACCGCAGAAAGCGTCATACCCTTGTCAGAATAAGCCACGAATTTCTCAGCTACTTCCAGACCGATGTTCGCTTGCGCTTCCATCGTAGAACCGCCTACGTGTGGAGTCAGAATTACGTTTGGCAGGTTACGCAGTGGAGAAACAAATTCTTCACCGTTTGCTTTAGGCTCTTTCGGGAATACATCTACCGCAGCACCAGCAATGTGACCAGATTTGATCGCATCTGCCAGGTCTTCGATCACGACACAGGTACCACGTGCCGCGTTGATGAAGATTGAACCTTCTTTCATTTGCGCGAACTGATCTTTGGTCATGAAGTTACGTGTAGACGGAACATCAGGAACGTGTAGAGAAACCACATCGGCATTTGCCAAAAGTTCGCCCAAGCTACCGACTTGACGTGCATTACCTAAAGGCAATTTAGTCACTGTATCGAAATAGATCACTTTCATACCCATGCTTTCAGCAAGTACAGAAAGTTGTGAACCAATTGAACCGTAACCTACGATACCTAAAGTTTTACCACGTGTTTCGAACGAACCAACTGCAGATTTGTTCCAGCCGCCTGTGTGTGTATCTGCTGATTTTTCAGGTACACGGCGAAGGAGAAGAATTGCTTCAGCAAGTACAAGTTCAGCGACTGAACGCGTATTTGAGTAAGGTGCGTTAAAGACTGGAATACCGCGACGCATTGCAGCGTCCAGGTTCACCTGGTTGGTACCAATACAGAAACAACCGACAGCAATCAGTTTGTTCGCAGCTTCAAAGACTTCTTCAGTCAATTGAGTACGGGAACGAATACCGATGAAGTGAGCATCTTTAATCGCTTCTTTCAACGCTTCACCCTCAAGCGCAGTCTTACGATAATCGATGTTGGTATATCCAGCAGCATTTAGAGTGTCGATTGCATTCTGGTGAACGCCTTCTAACAACAAGAAACGGATTTTATCTTTAGGTAGAGATAGATGTTGGCTCATTACGGCTCCGCTACAAAGGCCAAATTTAGTCGCGGTATAATAGCACAGGAAAAGCGCACTTATACATTTCCTTAATGACGCTCACATCAGCTATTCTGGCAAGATATATTGATAATAATGATCATGGTGTTTGATTTAAATCTGCATTTTCAAAGGTATATTATCAAAATTGTCATTTTTCGCGGGAAACACCAAAAAATAGCTTATAATATTGCGCCATGGTTATTAAAGCAGCGTGATCCGGTGCTTTAATAACCATGTTTCGCCTGATTTGTATTCATGTTTTTATGCATAAAAAATGTGCAAATGAACCAGCGAAGTCTCTCTTGTTTAAATCATGCTAGGTCTGCAAACGATGAATGCTCCAGTCGCTTTAACCCCTGAGTTATTGACCCAATTGACTGCAATTGTGGGTGAAAACCGTATTAAAACCGATACGGACAGTCTCCAGAATTGGGGTCGCGATCATACGAAGCACTTTGATCCAAACCCGTCAGTCGTCGTTTTTCCGTCGTCAACTGAGCAAGTTCAAGACATCGTAAAACTGGCGAACCAATTTAATGTTGCAGTGACTCCATCGGGTGGTCGTACCGGTCTTTCTGCAGGTGCAGTCGCAGCCAATGGCGAGATCGTGGTCAGCATGGACAAGATGAACCAGATTCTGGAGTTTTTCCCGGCAGATCGTATGGTGCGCGTACAGGCAGGTGTGGTGACTGAACAGTTACAGAACTATGCTGAAGAGCAGGGCATGTATTACCCAGTTGACTTTGCTTCGGCAGGTTCATCGCAAATTGGCGGTAACATCGGCACCAATGCTGGCGGCATCAAAGTGATTAAATACGGCATGACCCGTAACTGGGTACTTGGCCTGACCGTTGTGACGGGTAAGGGCGATGTATTGCGTCTGAACAAAGGTATGATCAAGAATGCAACCGGTTATGCGCTACAACATTTATTTATTGGTGGTGAAGGTACGCTGGGTCTGGTGACGGAAGCGGAAATCAAGCTTGAACGTCAACCGCAAGACCTGCAAGTGATGGTACTGGGTGTACCTGACTTTGATGCGATCATGCCGTTATTGCATGCCTTCCAGGCGAAAATTGACCTGACTGCATTTGAGTTCTTTGGTGAACTGGCGATGCAGAAAGTCTTGGCCCATGGTCACGTGCAACGTCCATTTGAAACTGAATGCCCATTCTATGTATTGCTTGAGTTTGAAGCGCCGTTTGAGCCGATTATGGACAAGGCGATGGAAATCTTCGAGCATTGCATGGAACAAGGTTGGGTGCTGGACGGCGTAATGAGCCAAAGCCTTGATCAAGTAGAAAGTTTATGGCGTTTACGTGAAGATATTTCTGAATCTATCGCGCCGTTTATTCCATATAAAAATGACATCTCAGTTCTGATCACGCACGTTCCTGCATTCATTAAAGAAATTGATGCGATTGTTTCAACGAATTACCCAGACTTTGAAATCTGCTGGTTCGGTCATATCGGTGACGGTAACCTGCATTTGAATATCCTGAAACCTGAAAACTTAAGCAAAGACGAATTCTTTGCCAAATGTCAGGTAGTGAATAAGTATGTCTTTGATACCGTGAAAAAATATGACGGTTCAATTTCTGCGGAACATGGTGTGGGCATGACCAAGAAGCCATATCTTGAATATTCGCGTTCTGCGGAAGAAATCGAATATATGAAAGCTCTGAAAAAAGTGTTTGATCCAAATGGCATCATGAATCCGGGTAAACTTTTCGATCTTTAATCGGTCGGAATTGAAAAAAGCGCATCGAAAGGTGCGCTTTTTTATTGCTGTGTAAAGACAGTTACAGAGTCTAAATGGTTTTGTACTAAGAAGCTCGGCATGATAGGTTGGAATAAGAATGATGATAAAGGGTTAAATAATATGTTCCGGATATTGGCAGTCGCAACTCTCGCTTTTGGTATATTGGGTTCAGGCTGTGCAACTGCTCAACAGGTCATTGCAAAGGTACAGTCATCTTCGGATACGCCTTTGGAACAGGTTTTACAATTAAGACCGGACTTGCGTAAGGAACTGGCAACAGTTGAGTTGCGCCAGTTCTTTGACAAGGTAGAGTCGCCCACGATTGGACAGGTCAAAGTCACTGAAACTGGGTTAATGGATGATTCGGTACGTTCAGTACAGACCATTTATTATTTTAAACGGGAAGATAACAGCTGGATGCTGGAAAATACCGAGAAGTTGTATCGTTGTGCACGAGGTTCAAATACCAAGACTTTCCAGAAAGCAGTCTGTCCATAATAGTGTTTGATCTTTAGACAGATTTTGGTTAAAAGCGTATCTAGAGGATGCGCTTTTTTATTTGGAAGATTATCTCTACGATCAGTTATATTTATTCAGAGCGTTTGAATATCTCATCTGCTAAAATTATTTCTTTCTATTTTAGACAAAGTTCAGTCTGTTAAAACGGGCAGACTGACAATAAAAACTCCCATGCAAAATATCCACACCCAAAAACTGACCCGTGCCACACTTATGTTCCCGCTGGCACTGGTCCTGTTTGAATTCTCAGTCTATATATGTAATGACCTGATTCAACCGGCCATGCTGGCGATTACCCGTGATTTTGGTGTGAGTAGTTCGTGGGCGCCATCCTCCATGTCCTTTTTCCTGCTGGGCGGGGCATTTGTCGCAGCGATTCTGGGACCTTTATCCGATCGTCTTGGACGTAAAACGGTACTGCTCGGCGGTGTGGCATTTTTTACGGTTAGCTGTCTAGCTATTTTGTTGACACCTAATATTGAAAGTTTCTTATTTCTGCGCTTTTTACAGGGCTTTGGCCTGTCCTTTATTACCGCTGTAGGTTATGCCGCCATTCAGGAAAGCTTTGAAGAACGTGATGCCATCAAAGTCATGGCACTGATGGCCAATGTGTCTTTGCTGGCACCCTTGCTAGGACCAGTGCTGGGTGCCTTTATGATTGATCATATCTCCTGGCATTGGGGCTTTATCGGGATTGCATTTCTTTCATTTCTGAGCTGGTTCGGCCTAAAAGCCAAAATGCCAAATCTGAAAGTCAGTATTCCCAGACAGCCGGTCAGCTATATTCTGGATGACTTTAAACAGGTTGTAAAAAATAAGCGCTTTGTGATTATGACTGTAGCCTTGCCTTTGGTGAGTCTGCCTTTGATGTTATGGATTGCATTGTCACCAGTGATTCTGGTCGAGCAATTTGGATTCAGTAGTGTGCAATATGGTCTGGCGCAGTTTCCGGTCTTGGGTGGCCTGATTGCAGGTAATCTGATTTTGCTGAAAATTATCGATAAAATGCCGCTGGGTAAAACCGTATTATTGGGTCTGCCACTGATGCTGTTGGGTGCCGGTTTATTGATGTTGGGCTTATTGATTCCAGAGTATTTTGTTCATTGTCTGATTATCGGCACCACCTGTATCAGTCTCGGTGAGGGTGTAAGTTTTTCGGTACTGTACCGTTTTGCACTGATGTCTTCAGAAGTGTCCAAAGGTACGGTGGCTGCGACGGTTTCTATTATCCTGATGCTCAGCTTTTTTGTGGTAATTGAAGCAGTAAGAATGGCATATGAAGCTTATGATATCTGGGCCTATTGTGTTGCCTCTTTGATTCTGATTGCACTCTGGTTTACTTTGCCACGCATGCAACTCAAACAGTTAATGCTGGAAAGACAAGAGCGTGGGGAGTTTTGATTCCTTATTAAGGGAAATTATAAATTATTGAAATCATATGTTCAGTATTGAATTTCCCTCTCCTTTTAGGAGAGGGCTAGGGTGAGGTTAAGTATTTAATAAGTTCCCTCTCTAACTCTCTCCCAAAGGGAGAGAGAATTTTCTTTTGACTGATCTAATTATATTAGGATTCTACAATTAAGCTTCAGCGGGCTGTTCCAGCTTCTTCAGTTTCATATCAAACAGGAATGGACCGAAAGGCAGAATCGAAGCGATTAAACCCATCACAAACATGCTGAGAGACCATTTCTGTTTTTCACATACTGCGAATAACACCACCAGAAACAGCACAAACAGTACCCCATGACCCATACCGACATATTTGACCAGAATCGGATTATCCATCATATATTTCACTGGCATCGCGATAAATAACAGCAGCAGGAATGAAATCCCTTCAAGCAAACCGACCAGACGCAAAGTTTTGATGTTCATAATACATATTGATTTAACCGAATTAGTTCTGAGTGTACCGAATATCACCTGAATATTGAATCTTAATAATAAAGATATATTCAATATTTTTAATAAGTTATAACCAAGTAAGGCAGTTGGTTATTTAATCTCGGCACCTAATAATTCATGACGTAATTTTAGTAATTCCGGTAAGGTTTCCAACAATAAACTGATCTGTTTCAGCATCAAAAGCAGATGTGCTGACTGGTTTTCCTGGGTACTTAAGCGTTGAATTTCTGCCAGTTTATGATCGATGTCGTAGGTAGCTAAAGGCTGTTGTTGCAGTAATACCCCAGTTAAGGTTTGCTGACACCAGCGCATTAAAACCAGAATTTGTGCATCAGTAACCTGCTCACGGTGACTCCCCAATGCTGCAATATAGCTGAGCTGGCTATGGCTATAAACCAGATAGCGAAAGGCACTTTTAACCAGTTGCGGATCTGGATTCGGTTCGGTACTCAGGCTTGAAATCATGCTGGATAAATCAATCTGTGCATTGTGGGCCAGACGCCGTGCAGTCCGGTAAGCAATACTGTTATCTTTACCGTTTTGATATTGCTCGACCACTGCAGCAAAATAGTCCAGCGTAGCAAGTGATGATTTTTTAATATTGCTGGAAATATTGCGGAAATTCCAGTCAGGCCAGATCCAGCTTACTGCCATCCAGGCAATCAGACAGCCTATGAGGGTATCAATAATACGCGGTAAAATAATGGCATAACCGGCACCTTTCAGGTTAAAAATCAGGAGTACCATCAAGGTCGCCATAAGAGTGGCCATGGCATATTTTTTGGAACGTAGATAGAAAAAACCGACACCAAAAATCACTGTCAGGAGTAACTGACCTTCGACACTTGGCACAAAATACAGAATGGGAACGCCCAGCATGACCCCTAATAATGTTCCTAGGGTCCGCAATTTGAGCCGGCTTTTGGTGGCAAAATAACTGATCTGACAGACAAACAGGCTGGTCAGTAAAATCCAGTAGCCATTTTTCGCAAAGGGCAATAATGAAATGGCATAGCCGACTAGAAACACAATGGCAATCCGCACAGCATGCCGAAAGAGTGCCGATTGCGGACTCAAGTGCGGTTTGAGTTTCAGCCAGAGATCTGTGCTATCGCGAATATCATCATCAAACAGACTCAGGTCATCAAAATGCTGCTGATAGCGTGGCTTATACAGTGCCTGTTGATCATGCAGGTGTTGTAACTGCTCATGTACACTCAGCAGATTGGCCAGAATAAGCTGTAAATTTTTAACTTCAATATTTTGTGGGTGTTGAGCAATCCAGTCCTGCATCGATTCCTGTAAATGTTTTAATGCCAGTTCATCATCTGCAGACAGATAAAATTTTTCATTGCGCAGCACACAGCCTGCCAGATGCTGACAGGCGAGGGCTTGCAGGCGGATATTTTTTTGAATCCGGAAAATCAGGTCAGTGCGGCTAAAATGCTGTTCAATCTGTTCATAATGCAGATAATTGGCCGTGGCCTGTTCATGAATATCCTGCATCAAAAAATACAGATTCAGCCAGTAAATGGTATTGCGATTGGCACGCGAAGCTTTGAGTCGGGTCAATAGCGAATCTTTGCTGCGGTTAAAACTCTGAATGACTAACGTATTTTTAAGTGACAACTCATAGAGCAGGTTTTCAACATTTGGATGCTGGTCCGGATCAAACAGTTTGGCTTTACTCAGCAATAAATCCGACATGTGCTGCAAGCTTTGTGCGAGATTTTCCTGAACCTGCAAGGTAGGACGCAGCAGAAAAAATAGAATAGACGTCAGGCCGTACCATAGCGCCCCAATGACAAAATAAAGCGGCTGTTCATACCAGTGCTGATATTCGCCCAAGCCAAACATGGTATAGATTGACAGTAAAATGGTGCCAAATGAAATTGTGGCATAACGTTGGCCTAAGGCGCCCATTAGAATAAACAGCGCACTCGACAGTGACAGCCACAATGCAAACCAGAATTTATGCGGAGCAAGAAATTCCAGAATGCTGCTGACACTAAAAAACAGAATGATGACCAGTAACAGGTTGCGCAAACGCAGGCTTAGCCGGTCATCAAAATCAGTCAGTGCCGTGGCAATTGCCCCTAAAGTTACTGGAACGATCAAGAACTCATAACCCAGAAACTTCAGACCGAAAGTAGTACCTAAAAACACCAGCAGGATCTGCAGGCAATAAGTCATCAGCGCACTGGACTGAAAGGGCAGCAGGGCAGGTTTTATAATTTTAACAAAAGTAGCAGTCGCAGGTCGGGCAGCATTCACAAGGACAGGATCCGGAAAGTAAAAACGCAAAGTTCTGAATGCAATTTAGACGCCAAAATAAAAGAAAAATCCATGAAAAAAACGAGCATGTTGCCCGTTTTTCTATTTAGTCATTGGCATGAAGGTGTTTTAGATCACACCACAGGCAATACGTGCACCGCCGCCGCCCAAGGGTAATGGGTTGTCGGAATAGTTGTCGCCACCGGCATGTACCATAATCGCACGACCCTGAACATCAGCCAGTTTCAGACGTGGCGCAAGCAGGGTGACACGTGCAGTTCCGTCAGTATTGACTTTCAATGCGGGTAAATCACCGAGATGACCGGTCACTGGCGTACCGTGATGCGGTGCCTGATTTGGATTGTAATGGCTACCTGCAGCCAGTGCTGCGCCCATCTTGCCGTCTTTCATGGCAGGCGCGCATGAACCATTTTCATGAATATGGAAACCTCGTTCACCCGCAGGAAGTTGTTTCAGGTTGGTACGAATAACCAGACCGGCTGGGCTGTCACTAAGTAAGACGGTCCCAATCTCTTGGCTCACGCCTTGAGCAGTTACTGCATTCACAGTCACTGCTCTGACCACTTCATTTGATGGAGAGGTTGAGGCACAACCGGTAAAAAGTGCGGCGCTTAACGCGCAAAGTGTCGTAATTTTAAACAATGAAGACATGATTTTGGCATCCTGATCTTTATTCTGTTTTGTGGATTCATTTAAACAGAGCAAGATCAGAAGCTCTATATAGAATCAGTACTTAAATGTTTTGTTTTGTTTAAGTCGATTCTATCTATGCTTTAAGGTGCTTTGGGCGGTGTGTCTTGTGTTTCCGGATCAATCTCATGTGCCATGGTGGCTTTAGGCATCATCAAAGGTTCATTCAGATTACTTTCATGTAACCATTCACGCCAGATTGCAAGCAGTACAGCCAAAATCACCGGGCCAATAAACACCCCGACCAGACCAAAACTGGCAATACCACCCAAGACTCCAAACATGATCAGCAGGAAAGGAATCTGGGTTGCGCCAGAAATCACCAGTGGACGAATGACGTTATCGGCAGTACTGACAATACAGACACCCCACACCATGACCCCAATGGCTTCAATGGTTTGTCCTTGTGAAAACAGCCATAGCGCCACCGCACTATAGGCGAGGGGTGGACCAAAGGGGATCAGGGCAAAAATAAAGGTCACAATGGTTAAAACCATCGGATTCGGCACACCTGCAACAAAATAGCTCAGACCAGCCAATAAGGATTGTGCAATTGCGGTCAAACCGACGCCATATACTACGGCACGTGTAGTCGCAGAAATGGTGGAAAAATAATGATGTACACGTGGACCGACCACCATTTCAAAGGCTTTACGCACCTGATTTAAAATGGTCTGACCATCACGGTAGAAGAAAAACAGCGAAAGTATCGCAAAACATAATTTAAAGATGTTTTTGCTCACTTCATTCAACACCACTTTGCCGTAATTCAGATGGCCTTGAATCCAAGTCGATACCGACAGTGCAATACTCTGCGGATCAGTGTTAATTTCATTTAAGGTTCGGGTAATTTCCTTGCCGACAATCGGAAGCCCGCGAATAAAATCAGGGACATTCAGGTGACCGGAAAACACTTGTCGTTGCAATTCAAAATACAGGTTACGACCTTCGTGCTGCAGCATGAAAATGGCGAAAATAAACGGCAGGCCAAAGACCAGAATCACGGCCAAGATCATTACGGTTGCACTTAATGTCGGTCGATTGCCGCATAGGCGTAACACCGATTGATACAAGGGCCAAGTCATATAGGCAATAATGGCTGCCCAAACTACAGGAATGATGAAATACTTGAGTATATGAAAACTCAAAAAAATCAGGATAAAGAACAATCCAAATAATAAGACTTTTTGTAATGTAGGCGCGTACTGTTGCACTGAATTTAATGACTCATTTTTTAGGTCGTGTTCAGGCATATTAACTGAAAAAAAAGCGATCGAAAATGATAGCTAGCCAAGTAGCGAGATTATTTTCCCAAAGCTATACCACGATTCAGATGATTGACTCAAAACCACTGACTCGGATCATCAATAATGGCATTCAGTACCGGTTGCCATTGAGCCTGCAGCTCACGGTAGATTTTCTGAGGTTTATCAAAGACGGACAGGCCTTCCATAGCCAGTCGGCTATAAGGGGCACGTTCCGAAATCCAGGCCACTGGCTGCTGGTCGATCTTGTCAAAAAATTGTTGTATGTCCTGATTGCTGGCGGCATTTGGTTTGGTACGGTTGGCCAAAAGTAAAATTTCAACCTTGCCCTTACGGATGCGTTTAATATCCTGCAAATGTTTGAGAAAACGGCGGGTCGAATCGATATCAAAAAAAGAAGGCTGGATCGGGATGATAATCGCATGTGCTTCACTGATCAGCTGTTCGGCATGATCATCGGTCAAAGCACCTGGTGCATCAATAATCAGGTATTCGATCTGTTTCGGCGCATCACCAATGGACTTGCTATTGCGCCAGTCCAGACTTTGGATCTGCGCTGCCTGTGCCGGACGATGCTTGAGCCATTGCAATGTTGATTTCTGGTTGTCGGCATCGGCCAATGCCACCTTATAACCCTTTTGTGCGAGTGCTGACGCCAAACTAATGGCTGTCATGGTTTTGCCACAACCGCCTTTCTGATTCGCAACTAAAATTGTTTTCATGACTCAAGGTGATTTTATTCTGTTCCGGCCTAGCATATCATTCTTTTCAAGTATGCAAATGGCCGAAGTCCTCAACTTCAGTCGAATGCGATGCTATAAAAATCAGGCAAATTAGGAAGATTGAATGTCCATATGGATGGCCATGCTGATTGGCGCATGTATCGGGGTGGTATTGACCACTATTATTTTAAGTCAAACGCGTAATGGACGGATCAAGGCCGAATATGAGCAATATATTGCCGAGCTGGAACTGGAGCATCAGCAGTCTCTCATTGCCGCGCAAAAACGCAGCGTGAATACCAGCCGTGCCGTTCTCAAAGGCAAAATGGCGGAACAGCTCGCGCCGATCATGCCGGAATTTCAATATCTGCCGAGTGATGCTAAGTTTCTGGGTGATCCAGTCGATTATGTGGTCTTTGATGGTTATACCGATTTTCGTGATGGCGAAGGCGATGCTGAAGATATTGAAGTGGTCTTGATTGACATTAAAAGTGGCGGAGCACGTCTGACCAAAGGCCAGCAAGCTATTGCCCGTGCGGTTCAGGAAGGACGGGTACGTTTTGAAACCATTCGGATTGATTTTCAGGATTAACCAAAATCCAGTGAAGAATAAAAATTATGCAAAAATTACTGATCACTGCGCTGCTGTTTATGCTAGGACTCTGGGTGTGGAATGAATTTTTTCGTGCCATTCCGCATCTACAAGAAAAGGGCGTACTTAAAAACTTTAAAGTAGAACCCGTTAAGCGCATTTCCGCGACTTATATTGTGCATGATCACCGTTTCGTAAAACCTGATCGTCGGGTGCTGCATCAGGCCAGCCCTGTGGTGGGGCATTTTAATGATCTGGCCTATCTGAGTAATATTGATGTGCTGTTGCTGACTCAACCGCTGCCCGCTATACAGGCAAAACTGGAGTTTGATGAAGCAAAACGCTGCTATCAGCTCGAAGGACAAACCAATAAAGCGGAGCGTGACTTCGTCAATACGCATGTACAGTATTTTAGTCTGATTGCTGCCACTGAAAAAATTGCCGATCAGATTCGCCGGCTAAAATCGGGGCAGAAAATCACGCTCACTGGTGATCTGGTGACAGTTCATTCAGGCACGACTGGACAAGAATTCCGGGTCGGGACGGGCTCTGAATATCGTGCTCATTGTCAGTTGCTGCAAGTAACCCACCTTCAGCCACACTAAATATAAGATGGTCGTAAATTAGCTTCCTGGTTTACGAACACGTGCTAACAACATGCGTTGGCCAATCTTGGGTATACCTTCCGCATCTACATAATTTAAAGTTTCTATTTCAAAACCGGTTTCCAGCAAGGCGGTCTCAATATCCCGATTCAGATGACAGCCATCTGCGACTTTCTTTTGAATGGGAGTGAGTAAATGTTGTAGACGCTGAATATTTAAATTTTGTCGATTCAGAACATGTTCGACCACATGTAAAGTCCCACCCGGTTGTAGCACACGATAAATTTCCTGCAGGCTCTGTTCCAGCTCTGCAATACTACAAAGCGTCCAGGTAGATACAATATTTTCCAGACTATTTTCGGCAAAAGGTAAAGCTTCTGCACTGGCCTGAATATGTTCGACCTGAAAAGCGGCCTGTTGAATTCGTGATTCTGCCAGTTTGAAGATCGTCGGGTTTGGTTCTAGTGCATAGACCTTATCAACCGATTGATAAAAAGGCAGATTCAGGCCGGTACCAAAACCAATTTCCAGTACTTCACCGGAAATATCCAAAAGTAGTTCACGACGCAAGTCCATCAAGGATGGCGTTTGCATCACTTGATTCAGCAGATGCGGAAAGATATGTTGTTGATAAAGTTTATACAGCATTTGAGTTATTTTAATTTGATGGAAATACGTTCTAGCTTAACTGAAAAATAAAATGACAGGCATATATCGAGCTGACTAAATACGTGCAGTTTGTTACCAAGTTCAACTGTTTATTCATTAAAAAATCCGTAAGATCAAGGAAGATATCCTTAAAACGTTTGATCAACTTGATTAGGATTAGATTAAAAATTATGCTCAAATACTTTAAACATTATGCTTTGCTGGCCAGCCTGTTGCTGCCTATTTCGGGCTATAGCTCGGTCGACCACAATATTGCCAAAGGTTTGCCTCCTGTCGTTAAAGGCCAGTCAATTTCGGTCTTGCAGCCCTTTAAAGGTGATTTCCGTATTCTGGGTTCCAAGGTTTATAGTTCTGACCCGCAAGCCAAATTCTCTCCGATTGATTATGCCGTCAGTTGGGGGCTGTTTGCTGAACCTGAAATTGCCCGACATATCACAGTGAATCAATATGACCGTTATTTAAACTGGAAAATGGATCGGGTGCCAGTGCCGGTAGAACAAGCCAAGCAGATGGTGTCCAATATGCATATCATTCCTGCCAATCCTGAAATTGCCAAGGCAATTAAAAAAGTAAAGCGTGGCGATCTGGTGCGTATGCAAGGGGAACTGGTTGAAGTGCGTGACAAAGATCTGGTCTGGAAATCATCCTTAACTCCGACCGATACGGGTGATGGTGCCTGTGAAGTTTTCCGCGTCAGTTCTATTAAGTGGATTGAAAAAGTCGCTAAGAGCTAAAGCCAGCTTCATGCATGTTTCCGAGTCTCATAAAAAACCGCTCTGATGAGCGGTTTTTTTATCTGCTTAGTACTTACTTCGCAGTTAAAGCTTGACCTTCAAAGGCAATTCCATCCCAGCCATTGAGCATAAACTGGCGGATATTCTGATGATCAGTCGCCTCTGGCGTTGCCAATACAGAAGCATAATGCTCAGCAAACAGGCTTAAGGTCTGTGCCTGATCCAGACCATTTAATTGTGCAAAAGAAAAGACTTTGGCGCTGCCCTGGTTTTCTGTGGCCGCATTATTCTGCTGGCCATTTTTAAATGCAGTCGGTGTATGCGTATAACGCGATTCGATATAAGTAATCACATCTGCAAATTTTGCTTCGCCTGCTGCCAACTGGGCCAATAAATCCTGTGCCATACTGTTTTTCCTGTGCCATTCATGAAAATTGGATGCAATAAATATAGCAATTTTCTTGCGAAGTTCCATGGTATTTCATTGATTTTCGGTTCAAGATAATAGTGAAATTTATCCATGCTCAATACGAAACTTTGGATAAAATAAACTTGATCAATAAATAGAACAGGAAAAAATATGAGCTGGCTTTGGGTGGCAATGGGTGGGGCAATCGGTGCCAGTCTGCGTTATGCAGCAGGACTTTGGCTGTTTAAACCACAAATGCAATTTCCCTGGCCCACCTGGTGGATCAATATTTTAGGCTGTTTATGTGCCGGGATTTTTTTTGCCTGTAGCCAGAAATATCCAGCACTCCAACAAGAAGCTCGTCTGTTTTTAATGGTGGGGATTCTCGGTGGTTTTACCACATTTTCCAGTTTCGGTCTGGAAAGCTTTGTTTTATTGAAACATGGCGCTATGGGCCTAGCGCTTTTATATGCATTATCCAGCTTGATTGTCGGCATTATTGTTCTGGCGCTGGGCTTTTATTTAACTTCACTCGTGTTGGCACAGAGTTAAAATCAGCGCATAAAAAAGTCAGGAAATTGGAGGTCATTTCCTGACATAAACCACGATTTAAATCTTAAGATAACCGAGGGTTTTCGATTTTAACCACGTTTAAAGCGGCCAAAACGTTTATTAAAGCTTGCCACACGTCCTTCATTGCTGGTCTGACGTTGCTCACCCGTATAGAAAGGATGAGAAGCGCTTGAAATATCTAGTGTTACATAAGGATATGTTTTACCTTGATATTCTTTGGTTTGGCTCGAGTTCATCGTGCTGCCAATCACGAAATAGGCATCGGCATTGGTATCATGGAATAACACTTCACGATACTCGGGATGGATATCTGAACGCATATCTAACTTCCTCATGATTCTTGATTAAATGTTATAATGTAACATTTGATATTTCAAGTAATCTAGGGTTACAGCGTGTAAGCCTATCGTCTCAACTTAGCTTCGACTCGGTACCAGTTCTTCAAATACATCGCTTAAATCATCATGTACTTTGAGATGAATCAGGTTCCAGTATTGTCCTGAAATTGTCCGGTTCACCATCAAGGTATCAGGAGAGGGCTTAAATACATCCCAATATTTCAACGAAGGTTTTAGTAGCTCCATCCCATCATGATGCGCTGAGTTTTCGGCAAAATCATAGTGAGTGACCAGAGGACGCATGAGCACTTCCAGCCATTGTTCATATAATTCTTTCGGGAATTTTCCAGTTTCAGTCAAGGAATGCAGTGCATCCAGTTGTTGCTCGATCACGGGAATATTCTTCTCGCGTGCAGCATGGATCAGTTCCCTAAAATGTCCAATCACTTCAGTTGATAAGGTTTTGACGCCACCATAATCATAAACAATCACAGAGCCATCTTCACGGAAGGCGAAGTTACCCGGATGCGGGTCACAATGAAAGCGTTTCAGATAAAAAATTTCTTGGCCAATGGCGCGCAACAGACGACGTCCCAAAGCATTTCGGATCTCGAGTGACCAGGTGCTGGCGGTTTCGATACTGTCACCAAGCTCCTGGCTTAAGGTCAAAATATGTCGCGATGAATACTCATGAAACACTTTCGGAATCACAATTTTATTGTCCAGAGATTCATGGAAGGCACGAGCGATTTCCAGATTCTGGGCTTCAATTTCATAGTTCAACTCATTGTCCAGACTGTGCTGAATTTCTTTAAAAAGCTGCTCTTGAAGTTTACGATCAATCTTTAATACGCCCATCATGCGCAGTGCCAGACGAACTTGCTTCAGGTCGCTTTCGCAGGCTTCATCGACACCAGGATATTGCACCTTGACCACAACTTGCTGGCCATTCGGCAGGGTGGCTTTATGCACCTGACCAATCGAGGCCGCGGCAAATGGCTGTTCATCAAACTGCTGGAAAAGTTGCTGCAAAGGTTTACCCAATTCTTTTTCTACTTGTGCCTGAATTTCTTTAAACGGCATGGGTGGGGCCTGACGCTGTAATTTAGCAATGGCTTTAGCGACTTCGGGCGGGAAAACATCTTTATATTGCGAGGCAATCTGGCCAACTTTCATGACTGCGCCTTTCATCTCTCCCAAGGTATCCGCAATCTGCACCCCAATATCCTGAAATAATTTACTGCGCGCAGTATTTTTCTGCTCGTCATCGGCAGTTAAATTTTTAATGGAATTGGAGAGGGTTTTACCTGCAATACTTGCGGTCATTCCGGCAAGTTTCATAAAGCGACGACCGGGTGTGCTAGCCGTTTTTGCCATGCGAGATTCCTTGAAACCAACTATGAATGGATGTATTTGATCATAGGTGACAAAGGTTCAATTGCCTAGATTTAATTGTAGAGGTTGTGTTGTGATTTCCTTCAGCTTCTCCATGTTTAATGCATCATCTTTGATTTGTTAAAAGATTTATCTTTATTGCTTGCGTTTAAACTATAAGAATATGCCGGAATCCGTCATCGTTTTAGATAAGACCGAGTACTAATTCTGAATGTTGTTTTATAGCTAAAAGCTTAGAATAAACAGAGTGTAGTAATGAAGAAAATTCAATGAAAGTCTATCGATATTTTACCGGGAAAGATGATGTACATTTTTGTGCGCGGGTGACCCGTGCCTTAAATGAAGGTTATGAGCTATATGGTTCACCCACCATGAGTTTTAATGGTACGGATGTGATTGTGGGGCAGGTGGTGATTAAAGATGTAGTGGATGAATCTGAGATTCTACAAGGATTAAAAAATGCGCTGGATCTTTAATCTCAGCGCATTTTCTAGCTTAAATTAATCAAATAAAAGTGTTTAGTTGTTTAGACTTAAGCGTTTATTATTGCCATATAAACGGCCCAATAAAAGTATACAAGCTACGCTGAGGCCTACAATCAGGCCAACCCAGACACCGGCGGCGCCCATGTCGGTAAAGCGGGACAAATACACCCCGACCGGGAAGGCGATGACCCAGTAAGCCAGCATGGTAATCCACATTGGCCCCTTGGTATCCTGCATGCCGCGCAGACAACCTGCCGCACTGATCTGCCAGGCATCCATCAGCTGATAGGCAATGGCAAACAGAATCAGATAGACTGCAATTTGGGTCACGATCAGATCTGAGGTGTAGAGTGCCACGATTTCATTGCGAAAAACCCAAAGCAGAATCATGGTCAGGATCGCCAGAATAGTGGCAGTAATCAGGCCGAGATATTGTACTTTACGCATGGCTTGCCAGTTCTGTTCACCATAGTAGGTGCCAACCCGAATGGTCAGGGCAATCGCCAGTGACATGGGAATCATGAACAGTTGTGAAGTGACAGAAATAGCAATCTGATGGGCAGCGACAATGGTCTCACCCAAAGGACTCAGCACAATTGCTGCTGTACTGAAAATACTGACCTCAAAGAAGATCGCCAATCCAATCGGAAAACCCAGTTGCAGAATACGCTTCACCCATTCCGGGTTGATTTTTTCCCAATGAGTAAAAGGCTGGGTACGTTGATAGGCCTTATTCTTAAAGATATACAATGCCAGAGTCATGAGCATTAACCACTGCAAAATCGCTGTGGCAAACCCACAGCCTGCACTGCCCAGGGCCGGAACAGGGCCAATACCATACATAAAGATATAGTTCAGCGGAACCAGCAAAACCAGCGCCAATAAACTAATCACGGTGACCGGGCGAGGATTTCCAATCGCTTCTGAGTAGCCGCGTAAGGCTGCATACATGGTTACCGCAGGCATACCAAAACCAATCGCATGCAGGAATAAACCGGCTTTGGGCTGCAAGCTTTCCGGTACACCCAAGAGAGGTAAAAGGGCTGGCAAAACTTGTAGAATCAAGCCGGCAATTACCCCAAGAATCAGGGCAACCCAAAGTGATTGACGTGCAATGGTGGCAATTTTTTCAGGTGTACGTGCGCCATTGGCCTCAGCAACCAAAGGCGTCGTGGCAATCATAATGCCACTAAACAGCAGCATCACCGGAATCCAGAGTCCTACTCCGACGGCAATCGCGGCAAGATCGGTAGCAGACAGGTGACCGGCCATAATGGTATCAATCAGACCCAGACCAGCCTGAGAAAATTGGGTCACCAGAATGGGTAACATCAGATGAAACAGTTTTTTTAATTCAAAACCAAAGGTTGTGACTGGTGAAACATTCGACACAAAAATTACTCATCGTGATCATGTGCTTAAATAGAAGGTTTAGCGTTGTAAAGTGAGAAGCACACCAATAAAAATTACCACGCCGCCTAAAAGACGTTGCCAATTAATCGGCATTTTTTCATTACCCAATAATCCCAGATGATCGACCAGCATCGACATCACCATCTGACCAAAAATAATGAGACCGCTAAGAACCAGAAAGCCAAGTTTGGGCGCTGCATAAATGCTCATGCTAATCGCGTATACACCCACGATGCCCCCGAGCCATAAATACCAGGGAACACTCATCAGTTCCTGTAAACCGGGTTTGGGATTGGACTGAAAAAGTACGATTACGGCGAGCACTATTGTACCAATCAAAAAGGAAAAAAATGCAGCTTGAATAGGAGAATATAAATATTCTTTTAGTTGTGTATTAATTGCGGTCTGGAGTGTCAATAAAACACCGATTGCAAAAACCAAAGGAAGTAAAATAATAAGTTGAGAAGATATTTTCATAATTTTAACTGACTAATTCTATTTAAATTTTTAGGCATATCACACGATCAAATTTAATTTTAGCAGTGTTGCCGCCGAGTCATGTTAAAATTCCGCTATATCTTGTAATCGTTTTTGAGTAGTTCTTTGGCTGAATTGAATCCTGCTGCTGTCCCTTTGTCCTTATATATTCATATGCCTTGGTGTGTGCGCAAATGTCCTTATTGTGACTTCAATTCACATGCGGTTCCGGATGGTCAGCTATCACTGGAATTGGAACAGGAATATTTACGAGCACTGGTGGAAGACTTTAAAACTCAGGTCGATTTTGCCCAAGGCCGGCAGATTCACAGTGTCTTTATTGGTGGGGGGACGCCGTCACTGATTTCTGCCCTAGGCTATCAATGGTTATTTGATCAGCTCAAAGCCGTTATTCCCTTTGCCGAAGGCTGTGAGATTACGCTGGAAGCCAATCCCGGTACGGTCGAACATGATCCGTTTGCCGGTTATTTGCAGGCCGGCATTAATCGTTTGTCAATTGGGGTGCAGAGTTTTAATACCGAGCATCTCAAGCGTTTGGGACGGATTCACAGCAATGAAGATGCGATTTCTGCCATTGGGCTGGCACGTGAAGCTGGCTTTCAGCGCATTAACGTCGACTTGATGCATGGTTTACCGGAACAGACTTTAGAACAGGCTTTACATGATTTAAAACTGGCGGTAGAACAGGGTGCTACGCATATTTCCTGGTATCAGTTGACGATTGAACCCAATACGGTATTTTTCCGGACTCAACCGATTTTGCCTGTCGATGAAGTATTGGAAGATATTCAGGAGCAGGGTGAGCTTTATTTAAAAGCCCAGGGTTTTGTCAACTATGAAGTTTCGGCTTGGCGTAAAGAACTGCCTTCAGCGCATAATCTGAATTACTGGCAGTTTGGTGATTATCTGGCAATTGGCGCCGGAGCACATGGCAAAGTCACTCAGCCGGATGGCGTGTATCGGTTCCAGAAAACCCGTCTACCTAAGGACTACTTAGCCAAAGTACCTGCAGAACATGTGCAGTTTAAGCGCATTGAAGATGCCGACCTGTCTTTTGAATTTATGATGAATGCCTTACGTTTAAATCAGGGTGTGGAAGCCAAACTCTATGCTGAACGTACCGGTTTGAGTCTAGATACTTTAGATGAGTTACTGAGTTCTTTACGTGATAGAAAATTAATGGTCGATGATCAAGATCGGCTTTCATGTACCGAGCAGGGGCATATCTTTTTAAATTCGGTGCTGGAAGAATTTCTTTAATTATTTAATTTCTCCATTATTCTAAAAGAAACCCTAATAGGATTTTATTGGGGGTTTTTTATTGCCTTAAATAAAATGCCTAAAGTCTGATTGAAGCTTTCTTAGAGAGAAGTTTTCTGAGAATATTCAAAGATTAAATTAAATGAATATTATAATTTCTAGAGGGTGGGCAGGTGGATACATTATGGGCTTTTCAACAGATGGATTTAGCTGATACCCGATTTTTTATTTTCGATAGTAAAGCTGATCATCTCGTCTATGGGGATCTAGACTTTGAAGAATATCATTGGGATCAGTCTAAATATAATAGAGTCAGGGAAGGAGATTTCTTTCTATATCGCCGACCGCAAAAAGCCTCTGAAATTAAAAATCAATTCTATCTTTATGGTGCAGGCCGTATAGCCAAGATTATTGCACCTACTGCTATTCCTCAAAATCATCAAAAACGCCGAACCAAACCGGTCTTTGCGGAAGTGATCGATGGTATACGTTTTATAGATCCCATTCTACAGTCCGATTTGGAAGATTTTCAATGGACTTTTAAACCACGCGGAAATACTTGGGCACATTTTTTTCAACAATATGGCATGAATGAGATCACGGCAGATGATTTTTGGCGATTACTTAAATTAGCGGGAAGAGGAGAAAAACAGGACACTTTACTAGATACGCATTTGCGTCAAGAAATCCTTGATTATAGTGTTGAAGATCAATATGCAAGGGTAAATGTTCGCGGTTCGCCACACCAGAAATTTGCTTTACAAGTTAAACTTAATTATCAATATCAATGTGCGATCTCCGGCATTAAGACCAAAACTTTTTTAGTGGCTTCTCATATCGTACCCTGGTCTGAAAATCAGGCACACCGAAAAAATCCGCGTAATGGAATTTGTTTATCTTCTTTATTGGATCAAGCTTTTGATCAAGGATTTATCACGCTAGATAAAGGGCTTAAAGTGTGTCTTGCGAATCAAGCCAAGCAAGATGCGAGTTTATACGCCTATTTAAAACCCTATCACGGTAAACGAATCGACGTACCAAAACGTTTTGCACCTGATCCGGTATTTTTAGCCTGGCATAGAGCACACCGGTTTTTAGATCAACCCAATAATCTTTAAAAACTAGCGCTGAATGAAAGAAATTACAGGCACAAAAAAAGCACTCTAAGAGTGCTTTTTTTTAATATCTTGCGTCTAAATTATAGAGCAACGATATTTACAGCTGTAGGGCCTTTTTGACCTTGAGCTACGCTGAAAGAAACCTTTTGACCTTCAACTAAAGTTTTGAAACCTGAACCAGTGATTTCGCTGAAATGAGCAAAAACGTCTGGACCTGATTCTTGTTGAATGAAACCGAAACCTTTAGTTTCGTTGAACCATTTTACTGTACCGTTAACTGTATTAGACATAATATAACCTATTGAATCGTATGAATTTATAGCCAAAATTTCAGATGACTAACTGTAACTTTGAAAAATAAAAAGGATGGAGCTTTTTGATCTGTAATACGAAGGTTTATGACTAAAACTGCGATACTTAAAAGAAGACTAACCAAAACAAGAATTTTTCTAGTTGGGATTATCATACCGCTTATTTTGAGATATACAAGCGTTTTATTTGGCTAATTTATTAGGATGTTGAAAAATATAAAATTAAATTTGTATATTTTCTATCCAGAAAGGTTTTTTAAGTTGAAGAAGGGCATCTACATCAATAAAAAGAGCGCCGAAGCGCCCTTTTCAAGTCAATTTACAGCTTAGTAATCGAAGCTAAAGTGTTCTGGTTAGTAATCGAAGCTAAAGTGTTCTGGCGCGAGTGCCGTCATGGTTTTAGACGGATTCACCATCGCTTCTGCATGACCTTGGGTACGTGGCAGGATACGTTCAAAGTAGAAATCAGCAGTTTTGATTTTTGCTTTATAGAACTCTGGTACTTCCGCACCATCGCCAGAAGCCAGTTTGGCTGAAGCGACTGCGGCTTGTTGTGCCCAGAAGTACGCCATCATCACATAACCGGAGAACATCAGGAAATCGACTGATGCAGAAGAAACGATGTCGCGGTCCTTACGTGCAGCCAGCATGATACGCACAGTTAGTGCATTCCACTGTGCACAGAGCTTGGTTAAATCCCAGGCAAAGCGGCGCATATATTTATTACGTGCATGCTGACCGCAGAATTTCAGGATTTCAGCAGTGTAATCACGAATCACTTTGCCTTTCGAGGTCAACAGCACTTTACGACCAATCAGATCCAGTGCCTGAACGCCTGTTGTGCCTTCATACAAGGTAGAAATACGTGAGTCACGTACGATCTGTTCCATGCCCCATTCTTTGATATAGCCGTGTCCACCGAAGACTTGCATACCGTGATTTGATGCCTCATAACCCATTTCGGTCAGGAAGCCTTTCAGGATTGGAGTATAGAACCCAAGATGGTCATCATGCTGTTCAAATGCTGCAGTATCGCCACGCAGCAAAGCATCATTCATGTTGTCGGCAATTTTTGCTGCATGATAAATCATGGCACGGCCACCTTCAGCAATGGCTTTTTGCGTCAATAGCATACGGCGGACATCAGCATGGTGAATGATCGCATCCGCTACTTTTTCCGGATCTTTTTTGCCAGACAGGGCGCGCATTGACATACGCTCTTTGGCATACGGTAAAGCACCCTGGAATGACAATTCAGCATGACAAATACCCTGAATCGCAGTACCAATACGCGCCGTGTTCATAAAGGTGAACATAGCGTGCAAGCCTTTATTCGGTTCGCCAATCAGGTAGCCAGTCGCATTGTCAAAATTCAGTACAGCCGTTGCTGAAGCGCGAATCCCCATTTTGTGTTCAATCGAACCGCAGTTCACTGGATTACGCTCGCCGATCCCGCCATCTGCAGCAGCAATAAATTTCGGTACGATAAACAGAGAAATCCCTTTGGTACCTTGCGGTGCATCCGGAAGGCGTGCCAGTACGATATGTACGATATTTTCAGTCAGGTCGTGCTCACCTGCGGAAATAAAGATTTTGGTGCCTGAAATGGCATAGCTGCCATCTTCTTTCGGCTCTGCTTTAGTCTTAACTTGACCCAAGTCAGTACCACATTGCGGCTCAGTCAGACACATGGTGCCCGCCCAAGTTCCTGCAACTAAGTGAGGCAGATACGTGTTTTTCTGCTCATCGGTACCATATTGCATGATAGTGTTGATACAACCCACACTTAAACCCGGATACATCTGGAATGACCAGTTTGCAGTCCCCATCATTTCCGATTTGATCAGGTTTAAAGACATTGGCAGGTTTTGGCCACCAAATTCTTCAGGATAAGACAGACCTTGCCAGCCACCTTGTACGAACTGGTCGTAAGCTTCTTTAAAGCCTTTCGGTGTTTTTACTTCGCCATTTTCAAAATGACAGCCTTCTTCATCACCGCTTTGATTCAACGGCGACAGTACATTTTCACAGAAATCTGCAGCGCCTTCTAAGATCATATCTACCGTGTCGGCATCGGCATATTCACCATTCGACAAATTCTGGTAGTGCGCAGGGTAGTCAAGCACTTCATTCATAAGGAAGCGAATGTCGTGTAAAGGGGCTTTATATGCTGGCATGCGTTTAATCCTGATTGAAATTAGTTTTGGATTATCTGTATCGATTCTTTGATTATTCACATTCGGGATAAAAAAACATTGATGAATTCAGTGAATAAAAATGTCAGAAAAGCGAATCGATTTTTAAGGCTAATGAATGAAATCATCGAATTTCATCATTAGGTGTTTACATTACAGGAAGATTAAAAACTTGTTATATCAATGGAATTTAATGAGTTAAAAGGTGATTTGTCCAGTATATTTTTGTATGAATTGTGCTCGGATTCAGGTGGCAAAATAACTCATTTTAAAATGTCATTAAAACCAATCCATGGTTTTTCAGCTTATAAAAAGTAGTAGGAGGGAAGTAAAGGGTTGCAGTTGCAACCCGAACTGAACTCATTAGAGAGATAGGGGTTTTAAAGAAACTCTTTTAAATCCGGTTTGATACCATTCCAGATGTAAAAAGATTCAATTGCTTGACCGACCAGCATGCCAAAACCTTCAGATGTCGGTACACCGCGTGCCTTGGCTTGATCCAGAAAGGAAGAAGGTTTGCCATAGGCCATTTCATAGGCCCGTTTAAACTGTAGCGTTTCCGGTAAAACCAGGGCATCACCGCTGAGACTGGCAGAAGTGGCATTAATCATCAAATCAAATTCACCGGCTAAAGTGTCTAGTGAAATCGCCTGTAATTCGACTTGCGGTACGGCATTCTGAAGATCAGCGACCAGTTGTTCCGCCCGTGCCAAGGTACGATTGGCGATCACGATTTTTTTCGCACCTGCCTGGGCTAGGGGATAGATTACACCACGCGTGGCACCGCCTGCACCAATAATTAAAATATCTGTATTTTCCAGTGGCCAATCTAGTGCTCGAATTGCTTCAACCAGTCCCTGACCATCGGTATTGTCGCCATGCAGCACACCATTTTCCATCCATAGCGTATTCACGGCTTTGGCAATTTTGGCCCGTTCACTCAGCACCTGACAGTGGGCAAAAGCCTGTTCTTTAAAGGGTACGGTGACATTCATGCCACTACCGCCATTGCTAAAGAATTCCTGAATGTTGGCTACGAAGCCATCCAGTGGCGCCAGACGCTTGGTGTAACTCAGGTCGACACCAGTTTTAGCAGCAAAGGCGTGATGCAATTCTGGAGAACGTGATTGTTCAATCGGGTTACCAATCACGGAAAATTGTTTGCTCATTTCACAATGTCCATGTGCGGAAATGGCCATCAATATACGTGAAAAAGCGCAGAGACTAAAGCCTGCGCGATTTTAAATTGCTGTTAAGTGATCCGGGTTTTAGGAACTGCAAATATCCATAATATGTTCCGCAAACATCAGCGCCATACTGAGAACAACCCCAAACCCAGTCAGGATACTCACCAGAATAGCGGCGCCATCCAGAATCAGGTTGTGACTCAAAATTGCGGTACTCATCGCGCTGATGGCGAGAGCCAGAAAAAGCCAAAAGGCCAACACAGGTAGATTTAATTGAAGATTATGCATTGTTATTCTCACTAGACATCAAATGGAATATGATCGATGTAGCGATAGGGTGCCGCGATCAAATCAGGTATTTCTATGCAGCAGTATAGAGGATATATCTATTAAAACAGCCCTCTATTTGAGGGCCGTTTGTATCATTTCATTGCGTTGGATTTTAATTCTGTTAACCAGTTATGTGGTTTCAGGTAGTAATCTGTTAAACGTTTTTCCGGTGAGCCCTCATCCCATTCAGGGCGATATGACCATCCGGTAAGCGGGGGCAGGCTGACCAGAATCGATTCAATCCGGCCGCCAGTCTGCAAGCCAAACAGGGTGCCGCGGTCATAAACCAGATTGTATTCCACATAACGGCCACGACGGTACAACTGAAACTCGCGTTGTGCTTCGGTATAAGGCTTATCCTGATTGCGCTGGAAAATCGGCAGAATGGCTTCTAGATATCCATTGCCTACAGCCTGCATATACTGGAAACAGGTTTCAAAATCCCATTGATTCAGGTCGTCAAAAAACAAGCCGCCAACGCCACGCTGTTCATCACGATGTTTCAGATAAAAATAATCATCACACCATTGTTTATGTTCAGGATAAACCTCTTCGCCGAATGGCGCACATAGATCATGCGCCGTTTGATGCCAAGACAGTACATCTTCATCATTCGGATAAAACGGGGTCAGGTCAAAACCGCCACCAAACCACCAAATCGGATCCTGACCTTCTTTTTCAGCCACAAATAAACGCACGTTGGCATGCGAAGTCGGTACATTCGGGTTTTTTGGATGGATGACCAGTGATACCCCCATTGCTTGCGCTTTGGCACCGGCAATATTGGGATGGCGTTCGGTCGCAGAAGCAGGTAGCTTGGAAATGTTGATGTGGGAGAACATTACCCCACCTTTTTCAATCACCGTACCATTTTGCAAAACACGTGAACGGCCACCACCACCTTCTGGACGCTCCCAGTCATCGATGATAAATTCGGCCGTACCGCCGCCAGCACGTTCCTGCTGTTCTAATGCTGCACAAATCCGTGCCTGCAAGTCGATGAGAAATTCACGAACGCGTTGAATATCCGTAGATGTAGGATGCTGCATCAGAGCCCTCGTAGGGAAATAAAAAACTAACGACATCAAAGCATAAAATCAGTCAAAGATTAAGGTCTAATTTGGTGATGCAATTCATCAGCCCAGACATTACATTCCACTATTTATAAGCAGAATGCATCATTAAATCCGACTAAATGGCTAGGTTGAATTCTTTTTTCAAGCTCAGCACAATAACTCACAAGCGCTCATTGGCTTGAGCATTTCTCGACGGTAATAGGTGGGTGTCATGTCGGTACAGGTCAATTCCCTGATTCAAAAATACAATGTTCCCGGGCCACGCTATACCAGTTATCCCACTGTTCCGTATTGGGAAGAGCAGAATTTCTCGCTGGAACAATGGAAGCAAACGCTAAAAAAGTCTTTTGATGAATCCAATCAAAGCGAAGGCATTAGCTTGTATATCCACCTGCCATTTTGCGAAAGCCTGTGTACCTTCTGCGGGTGTCATAAGCGCGTGACCAAGCGCCATGAAGTCGAACAACCTTATATTCAGGCACTGCTGAAAGAATGGGATCTATATTGCGAGTTATTACAAGAAAAGCCCATCATTAAAGAGATTCATTTTGGTGGAGGAACGCCGACCTTTTTTTCAATGGCACATCTGGCTCAACTAATTCAAGGCATTCTGGCCAAAGCAGACGTAGCGCCTGAGTATGAATTCAGTTTCGAAGGTCATCCCAATAATACTACGCGTGAACATTTGCAGGGATTGTATGACCTGGGTTTTCGTCGGGTCAGTTATGGTGTGCAGGATTATAACGAAACCGTGCAAAAGGCGATTCACCGGATTCAGCCTTATGAAAATGTTAAACAGGTGACCGAATGGGCGCGAGAAATTGGCTATGAATCGATTTCCCATGATCTGGTCTTTGGTCTGCCATTTCAGAGTCTGGATGATGTTTTAAATACTATTGAACAAACCAATTCGCTCTTGCCGGACCGTCTGGCTTTATATAGCTATGCACATGTGCCCTGGATTAAAGGTAATGGTCAGCGCGGTTTTAAAGATGCCGATGTGCCCAAAGATGCGATCAAACGGGAATGCTATGAAGCGGGTAAAAAGAAACTTCTGGCACATGGCTATCATGAAATCGGTATGGATCATTTTGCCTTAGAGAAAGATGCGATGTACCAGTCCTTTCAAGCGGGAACATTGCACCGCAACTTTATGGGATACACAGCCTCTAAAACCCAGGTGATGATTGGGCTAGGCATTTCTTCAATCAGTGATAGCTGGTACAGCTTTGCGCAGAATGTGAAAACCATTGAAGAATATTATGAATGCCTGGCGCGCAATGAAATTCCGGTATTTAAAGGACATGTCTTAAATCAGGAAGATTTGATCATCCGGCAACATATTCTAAATTTGATGTGCAGCTTTAGCACCTCATGGGAAAATTCCGAGATGCTTTTCCCTGAAATTGATGAGGTTTTGGAACAGCTTGACGAAATGGCACAGGATGGTTTGATTCAATTTTCAGACTCGTCAGTCACGATTCTGGAGAAAGGGAAACCATTTGTACGCAATATTTGTATGGCTTTTGATTTACGTTTAAAGCGACGCATACCGGAGAACCGGATTTTCTCGATGACGATTTAATCTTCCCCTAACCCCATTTTTAAGAAAGATAGGGAAAACCTCCCCGAGCAAGACTTAAGCATTGCTTTAAGTCGAAGCGCAAGAAAGGGAGGTTTGGAGGGATTAAGTTAAAATAAGGTAGGACAGGGTTTTAAAAATATTAAAAATCATCCTTTTTATAAAGATGTGCCATGCGTTCGTGCTTGGTCTTGAGATATTGTTCATTAAAAGGGTTTAAACCCACAGTCAAAGGCACACGATCGATCACGTTAATTCCCTGGGCTTTTAAAGCCTCAATTTTAGAAGGGTTATTGGTCACCAGGCGTACTGCTTTCACCTGTAAATGATCCAGCATGATGCTACACATATCATACTGGCGTGCATCTGCGGGCAGGTTCAGCATTAAATTGGCATCTACGGTGTCATGTCCCTGATCTTGCAGAGCATAAGCGCGAATTTTATTGGTCAGGCCAATGCCACGACCTTCCTGACGCAAATACAGAATGACTCCGCGGCCCAATTCATTGATCAGTTTTAAAGTCGCTTGCAATTGCGGGCCACAGTCGCATTTGAGCGAAGCAAAGGCATCACCGGTTAAACATTCAGAATGCACACGCACCACTACAGGCTCATCTGATATTTCTTCAAGCCCTTTGGAAAGTGCGACATGTTCTTCGCCAGTCTCAGGGTCTTGAAATACAGTAATTTTAAATTCACCGTGAGCGGTAGGTAATCTTGACGTTGCGACAAATTCGATTGGCACAGCTGAACCCGTTAAATCCTGAAATTGGCTAAAGTATAGCGTAATGATTGAACATTGGTAGAATTGCAAAGTCGAAATTCTGCAATAGATTTTCTTTTTTGTAGAAAGCGAACGATAATAGTTGATAAATAGTAAGATTATTCAGGATAATCGTAGGCTGCAATTTTTTCACCCCGACGAGATCATTGTTTAATATTGCATCGCTAGAAGCGTAGCTGAATTGAAGCTGCTACAATTCAGCTATATGATCGGGTACTCCCCATTGACCTAGCTTTAGATTTGCCAGGCTTTAGAAGGCTTTGCCATAATATGCTGTATACAGAAATCCCAACTCAACGCCCTGTAACACCGTTGCTTGATGCGATCAATCATCCTGAGCAACTGCGTGCACTCGAGCAAAGCCAGCTAGAACAAGTGGCGGATGAGTTACGTCAATTCATTTTGTATGCTGCCGGGCAAAGTGGCGGACATTTTGGTGCCAATCTCGGTGTGATTGAACTCACCGTGGCTTTACATTATTGCTTTAATACACCGCATGACCGCCTGATCTGGGATGTAGGTCATCAGGCCTATCCGCATAAAGTGTTGACTGGTCGTCGTGAACAGCTCACCACGATTCGTGCCAAAGATGGTCTGGCTGCGTTTCCGGCTCGTGAAGAATCTGAATTTGATACCTTTGGGGTAGGGCATTCTTCGACGGCGATTTCTGCTGGCCTAGGTATGGCGCTGGCACGTCGTTATCAGAACAAGCCGTGTGAAGTGGTATCGATTATTGGCGATGGCGCCATGACGGCAGGTATGGCTTTTGAAGCTTTGAATGATGCCGTGGCACACAGTGCTGATCTGATGGTGGTGCTGAACGACAATGATATGTCGATTTCTTGCAGTACCGGTGGTTTTGCCAAACATCTGGCTGCCATTTGGGAGCGCGGTGAGTTCGTTAATGTTACCGAGCAGGGTGAGGCATATGTACAGCCACATCCAGAATGGTTGTATAACTCGCGTTTGCACAGTGCAGCAACCGATGCTGCAGATAACTTATTCCAAGCCATCGGCTTTGACTATTTTGGCCCGTACGATGGTCATGATGTCAAACAGCTGGTGCATGTCTTTAATGCGCTGAAAAAGCGTAAAGGCCCACGCCTGATTCATGTCTATACTAAAAAAGGCAAAGGCTTTGCTCCGGCAGAATCCGATCAAATCAAATATCACGCGATTAGCAAAATCAACGCCGTTGCCGCCAGCAATACTGCACCGAAATATTCGGATGTATTTGGACAATGGCTTTGCGATGAAGCGGCACAAGATGCCCGTTTGCTCGCAATCACACCTGCGATGTGCGAAGGCTCAGGCATGGTCAAATTTGCCAAAGAATATCCGGAACGTTTCTTTGATGTCGCGATTGCCGAACAGCATGCGGTTACCTTGGCTGCCGGTATGGCTTGTGAAGGCTTGAAGCCGGTGGTTGCAATTTACTCGACTTTCCTGCAACGCGGTTATGATCAACTGGTACATGACGTGGCTTTGCAGAATCTGGATGTTACTTTCGGTATTGATCGTGCCGGTCTGGTTGGTGAAGATGGCCCGACGCATGCCGGTGCTTATGACTATGCCTATATGCGTACTATCCCGAATATCGTGATCATGGCGCCGAAAGACGAAAATGAATGCCGTCAAATGCTGCATACAGCGTATTTGTATCCAGGGCCGGCAGCGGTACGTTATCCGCGTGGCAATGGACTGGGCGTCGATATCCAGCAAAAGATGATCGAGATTCCGATCGGTCAGGCGGAAATTGTGGCCAGCTTTAATGGGCAGTATGATGAATATATTTCTGTACTGGCATTTGGTAGCCGGGTACAGGCTGCAGTCGACGCTGCTGAAGCATTTGCCGTGAAACATGAGATTGGCGTGCGTGTGGTTAACATGCGTTTTGTCAAACCACTGGATACTCAAATGCTCGATGATCTCGCTTTAAGCACCAGTCTGTTTGTCACGGTGGAAGAACATGCAGTGATGGGCGGTGCGGGTAGTGCCGTGAATGAATATCTGGCAGAAGCGCAGATTGTCAAACCGATACTGAATTTGGGTCTGGATGATACATTTATGGCACAAGCGACTCATGCACAGATGTTACAGCAGGCGGGGCTGGATGCGCAAGGTATTGAAAAATCAATCAATCAGGCTTGGTCCAACCTAGGGCAAAGCGTCTTGTCATAATATCTTAAAAATTTTAGACACATTTTTCCCAAAAAAGCCCTGATATTTGCTAAGATATCGGGGCTTTTATGCATTATTCTTTATCAGTGTCTTCAAATTTGTAGTGGGTGTTCAATGGAACCTATGGTGGTGATGGCTGCGCGTGCGGCTCAGTTAGTTGGTCAAGAGCTTTTAAAAGCGCATCAGAATCGTCATAAACTCGATCTACAAGTCGAAGAAAAAGGAATTGATGGTCCGGTAACGCGTGTAGATCGTTATTTGGAACAGTTGACCATCGATACCCTACGTAAAAGCTATAAAAATCACAGTTTCCTTGGTGAAGAGTTTGGCTATCAGGAAGGTAAAGGTCATGACGCCGATTGGTGTTGGGTGATCGATCCGCTAGATGGTACTTTAAACTTCATTAACGGTTTCCCGCATTTCTGTATCTCTATCGCAGTTCAGCACAAAGGCATTACTCAACACGGGGTGATTTATGACCCGGTGAAAGATGAGCTATTCTCTGCCAGTCGTGGTCGTGGTGCCATGATGAACCAGCGCCGTATTCGTGTGAATGTTAAAGACAGCCTGGAAAATACCTTTATGGCTGTTGGTCACGCTTATCGTGCCAAGCGTAATGGCGAAGTTGTGTCTTATGCCAAGAACCATTTTCAAACCCTGTTAAACGTAACTGAAGCTGGCGCGCAATATCGTCGTTCAGGTTCTGCAGCATTGGATTTAGCCTATGTTGCTGCAGGTCGTTTCGATGGTTATTTCGAACTTGGTTTAAAGCCTTGGGATATCGCAGCTGGCGAATTGATCGTGAAAGAAGCAGGCGGTACTGTAGTTGATGCACGTGGTGGTAGCGACTCTATGGAAAATGGTCAAGTTTTGGCTTGTTCAATGAAAATGCTTAAGCCTTTAATGCAAGCAGTTGTTCCTGCTTGGGGCGAAGCAGCAAAATAATCGGGTTTAGATGAATCAGATCTAATATTGAGAAAAGGCGTCCTTCGGGATGCCTTTTTTATGCATGGAAATTTAAGTCGCGAGAGACTGATGCAAGATTGTTTGTCTATGCTTGAATACTGGAAATATCAGGTGAATTGGCGAAAAGTGACTTTTTATACCGCCTGTTACATTTTTTATTATATTTTAAGTATCAGAAATATATAGATAAATTAAGAATAAGGGAAATTAGTTTTAAAACTTAATGACATTGTGGAATATTCTGCTATAATTCCGCCACGCACTTAATTTCTGTTCTTTACCTGAACACTATCTTCTAATCATTGTATGCGCGTGCTGTCCATAGAGAGGACATATCCTTCGCGCCCCAATCGCTTAAGCGATTCCTTCAGGTTTGCGGCCGTAATCATGCGTGCGTTATATCCACATCGTCGTTACTCGGATCGCTGCTGAATCCTAATATTTTCAGCATTATTTGCTGTGCCGCTTTTTGCCGATGTCCATAATTGTTATTTATTAAATGGAGCACCCACTTCAGGGTGAATACTCTCTATGAGCAAAACTTTTGCTGATTTTTCCCTCGACGAATCTCTAACACAGGCTCTCGACGCTTTAGGCTTTACTACTCCTACTCCTGTACAAGAACAAGCGATTCCAGCTGCGCTTGAAGGCAAAGACCTTCTTGTGTCAAGCCAAACAGGTTCTGGTAAAACTGCTGCATTCTTACTGCCTACGTTAAATGCGTTGGCAAACCAAGATACATTAGTACCGTTTAAAGACCGTATGAAAGCGGTTACTCAACCGAATATTTTGGTGATTTCACCGACTCGTGAATTGGCACAACAGGTATGTCAAGACGCAATCGCATTTGTACGTCACATGAAAGGTGTTCGTATTGCAGCAATCATGGGCGGTATGCCTTTTGGTAAACAAATTCAACAGTTGAAAGGCGCGCAAGTTGTTGTTGCAACTCCAGGTCGTTTACTTGACTTGGTGAATCGTCGTCAAATCAAATTGGATAAAGTTGACGCGTTAATCGTCGATGAAGCTGACCGTATGCTTGACCTGGGCTTCTCTGAAGACTTAGAAGCAATTGGTGAGTTGGCTGCAAACCGCAAACAAACTCTTATGTTCTCTGCGACTTTTGCACCACGTATCATTACACTTGCAGAACGCATGATGAATGATCCAATGCGTATTTCGATCGAAACTGGTCACTCTACAAATACTGATATTACTCAGACTTTGCATTGGACTGACGGTTTCGAGCACAAGAAAAAACTTCTTACTCACTGGTTGAACGAAGAAGACGTTGATCAAGCAGTTGTATTTGCGTCAACTCAAGAAGACACAGATATGTTGGCTGAAGAACTTGCTGAAGCAGGTCTATCAGTTGTAGCGCTTCACGGTGCTATGCCACAAACTGTTCGTAACCGTCGTTTACGCAGCATCCGTGAAGGTCGTGCGAAGATCTTGGTTGCAACTGACGTTGCAGCGCGTGGTCTTGACGTACCAACTATTTCACACGTCATCAACTTCGGTCTTCCAATGAAGAATGAAGACTATGTACACCGTATCGGTCGTACAGGTCGTGCGGGTCGTACTGGTAAAGCCATTACTTTGGCGACTTACCGTGAACGCGGTAAAATCCGTGCTTTAGAAGACTTCCTTGATGCGCGTCTAAACGTATCTGAAATTGAAGGTCTTGAGCCATCTCCACCTCCTGCACGTGGTAGCCGTGATGGCGCTGGTCGCGGTCGTGGCCGTGATGGTGGTCGTCGTGATGGCGGTCGTGGTGGTTTCGGTGGCGGTCGTCGTTTTGAAGGCGAAAGCAACTTCAAACGTCGTGAAGGCGGTGATGATCGTCCACGTCGTAGCTTCGATGACAAACCTCGTGGCGAACGTCCGGCATTTGGCGAAGATCGTCCACGTCGTGACTTCGGTGATCGTCCAGCTCCACGTCGTGAAGGCGGTTTTGGTGATCGTCCACAACGTTCGTTTGATGACCGTCCAAAGCGTGACTTCGGTGATCGTCCAGCTCCACGTCGTGAAGGCGGTTTTGGTGATCGTCCACAACGTTCGTTTGATGACCGTCCAAAGCGTGACTTCGGTGATCGTCCAGCTCCACGTCGTGAAGGTGGTTTTGGTGACCGTCCTCGCTCTAATGATGACAACCGTGGTAACCGTGTAGATTATAAACCAGCTCGTGAAGGCGGTTATGGTGATCGTCCAAAACGTGATTTTGGTGATCGTCCTGCTCCACGTCGTGAAGGTGGTTTCGGTGATCGTCCAGCGCGTTCATTCGGTGATGACCGTCCAAAGCGTGATTTCGGTGATCGTCCAGTACGTCGCAACTTTGATGACAAGCCACGTGGTGAACGTTCGTTCGGTGGTGAAGATCGTCCACGTCGTAAATTTAACGACTAATTCAGTCGCTAGATGAAGATAAAAAAACCGGTAGAAATACCGGTTTTTTTATGCATTGAGTTTTTTGCTTTTTAACGTAAAATGTCTACTAAATCATATTTTGTCAGGGTTATGATAATTATTAATATGAAAAGCTTAGCTCTTCGATCTCAATTGATAGAGGTGTATATGCCATATATCGCATTGACTTTGATTTTGTGTAATATTATCTATTATTTATACAGTCTTTTTAATTAATCAATGTACCTGACTAAATCTTAAGTGCATATTTTTATTATAAAAAATACGAAACAATCCATTATTGTCATTTTTTTATGATATTAAACCATCTTTTTCAACTGCTAACATTTTGAACTTCGTTCCTTTATAGTATGCATGCTGAAAAAATGCAGGAATAAACTCAGCTATGAAAAATCAAACAGCGCGAGATACTCAATCTCTGATTGAAGTCAAGAATCTAAGCTTCAAGCGGGGTGAGCGCGTGATTTATGACGACGTGAGTTTAAATATTCGTCGTGGGCAGATTACGGCCATTATGGGACCATCCGGTACTGGTAAAACCACCTTATTAAGACTGATTGGTGGGCAACTGGTTCCTGAGCACGGTCAGGTTTTATTGGACGGCAAAGATATTGCCACGATGTCACGTTCCGAACTTTTTTCAGCACGTGCACGGATGGGTATGTTGTTTCAGAGCGGTGCTTTGTTTACCGATATGAGCGTGTATGAAAATGTCGCATTTCCGATTCGGGCACATACCAAATTGCCGGAACATCTGATTAAGGAAATCGTGGCACTGAAGCTGGAATCAGTCGGTTTACGTGGTGCAGAACAGATGATGCCATCTGAACTATCCGGTGGTATGAACCGACGCGTGGCTTTGGCCCGTGCGATTGCGCTGGATCCTGAGCTGATCATGTACGATGAACCCTTTGCCGGACAAGATCCGATTGTGATGGGCGTTTTGACTCGTCTGATCCGTTCATTACGTGAAGCACTGGACTTAACCACGATTGTTGTCTCGCATGATGTTGCAGAAACTTTATCGATTGCAGACTACATCTATGTGGTGGCAGAAGGCAAAATTCAGGGCGAGGGCACTCCGGCAGAGCTGAAAGCGCATCCGTCTGCTTTTGTACAGCAATTCCTGACCGGTTCGGTAGAAGGTCCGGTGGATTATCAGTTTAGTCATCAAGCTTATTTAAGTGATGAGGTTCGTTCATGAATGCAATTGCCGCATTAGGTAGACGCGTTATTGAACGTGTACAGGGGATTGGGGTCGCAACCCTGATGCTGTTGCAGATTTTATTTTCCATACCGACCTGGCTTGGCGTAAAGCTGTTTATTTATCAGATGTATCGGGTCGGGGTATTGTCCCTGCTGATTATTGTGGTTTCTGGTCTGTTTATTGGTGCCGTGCTTGGCTTGCAGATGTTCAGTATTCTGTCGACCTTTGGCAGTGAATCCATGCTTGGTACAGCGGTGGCGTTGACCTTGCTGCGTGAATTAGCACCTGTGGTCGCGGCTTTGCTGTTTGCAGGACGTGCCGGTTCGGCTTTGACCGCAGAAATTGGTCTGATGAAAGCCACTGAACAATTGTCCAGTATGGAAATGATCGGGGTGGATCCCTTAAAACGGGTGATTTCGCCACGTCTCTGGGCGGGGATTTTTAGCTTGCCAATGCTTTCCGTCATCTTTGCTGCAGTTGGCATTATGGGCGGCAAAATGGTCGGGGTGGATTTTCTGGGTGCCGATGAAGGCGCTTATTGGAGCGGCATGGAAAGCAGCGTGCAATTCTATAAAGATGTCTTAAATGGCACCATTATTAAAAGTTTTGTATTCGCATTAATTTGTACCTGGATTGCGGTGTATCAAGGCTATGCCTGTGTCCCGACATCGGAAGGTATTGCAACTTCTACAACGCGTACAGTCGTGTATTCTTCGCTGTGCGTTTTAGGCTTTGACTTTGTGTTGACTGCGGTCATGTTCGGAGGTGTTTAATGAAATCACGTACTAGTGAGCTGGCCGTTGGTGTTTTTGTTATTTTGTTTGGTATTGCCTTATTTTTCCTAGCAATGCGTGTCAGTGGTCTGGTCGGACACAATATTTCCGACAGCTATAAAATGACGGCAACGTTTGAAAATGTAAATGGCATCAAGCCACGTGCCAAAGTCGCTTTAAGTGGCGTGAAAGTAGGACAGGTGGATGACATTACCTTAGATCCTGTAACGCGTCTGGCAACCGTGCATATGACCCTGGATGGCTCATTGACCTCTTTTAATACTGAACAATTAAAACAAGTTCAGCAGGAAGCACTGGAAGAGTTACGTTATAGTTCGGACTATACTGCGGCTGCACCTGCGCAACAAAAAGACATGGAAAAACAACTCTTAGCTAACATGAAATCCATCACCAATATTGATGAGGATGCTTATATTATGGTAGCGACCAATGGGTTATTGGGTGAAAAATACCTGAAAATTATTCCAGGTGGTGGTCTGAACTATTTGAAACGTGGTGATCAGATTGCCAATACCCAAGGCACCATGGAAATTGAAGATTTAGTGACGAAGTTCATTACTGGCGGTGCCGGTAAATCGTCAGATAGTCAAGAAACTGCCCCAGAACAGGCGACAGTTTCAGAATCGACTGATGCAGAACCTGCATTTGTTGAATAATAGATTGAGGAGATTTCAGTGAAGACTTTAGTAAAACAAACGCTTGCAGCAAGCATTCTTTCAACAATGGTTGCTGGTACAGTGTTTGCTGCACCGTCTGAAGCACCACCTGCTTTTATTAAAAAAGTGGCAGATGGTTTGATTGAGCGCCTCAAAGCTGATAATGCCAAATTGCAGAACAATCCAGCGCTGGTAAAAGCGATTGTCCGCCAGAATTTGGATCCATACATTGATTCACAGTCTTTCACGCGTATTGTGATGGGGACTTATGCGACGAACCAGTATAGTACGGCTGCACAGCGCGCGCAGTTTGAAAAGAATTTCCGTGAAACGCTTATTGAAAATTATGGTTCTGCATTTTCCAAGTTCAGCAATCAAACCTATAGCGTGCGTCCATACAAGGCCAGCAATAGCAAAAACCCTGTTGTAACCATCGACTTTAATAATAAAGGCGAGAAAATTCCGGTAGCGTTTCAGCTGGTGGACAAAGGTTCACAATGGAAAATCCGCAACATCAACGTATCGGGTATCGATCTAGGTTTGCAATTCCGTAACCAGTTTGCTGCGACAGTCAAACGTAATGGCGGTAACATAGATAAAGCCATTGCTAACTTCAAACCGGATGCAGAAGCTGCAATTGACAAAAACAAGAAATAATCAGATAGGTGAGCCGTGATTGTATTCAAGGATCAGGAATTGCAGGTTTCAGGCAAAATTGATTATGGCAATGCGCAGGACTATTACCTAAATGGTCTGCGTGTGGTTCAGTCGCAGACCAAGTTTCCGCTTGTGGTCAACTTGGCTGGGCTTGAAAGTGGCAGTACTTTGGCTTTGGCAGTATTGGTGCGCTGGTTGCGCCAGACGCCTCAAGCGCAAGGACTACAGTTTAAAGCTGTCCCTGCTAAAATGATGAATATCATTCAGGCCTGTCATTTACAGGATGATTTACAGATCACTCAGTAAATAAAAAAGCACCGACAGGTGCTTTTTTATTGTTGATACATTTTAAAAGTAAATTCCTTCCTTTATCAAAAGGAGGTTAGGAAGGATTAAAATATGACCTCACCCTAACCCTCTTCTAAAAGGAGAGGGAACTTCCTCTCTAAATTTATGGAGAGAAATGATATTTTTAAAAACTACTATCTCAATAAATATTGGAAGTCCTCTCTCCCTATGGGAGAGAGTTAGAGAGAGGGTTAATAAATTAAATCCACTTCTTCCATCTAAAGTAAATCAATGGCCCAATCAAAAAGCCGATCAAAATAATACTGACCATAATGAAGCTCATGGAGCCTTGTGCAAAAGGCAGAACTTCGGTATTCATCCCATAAATACTGGCAATCAGCATCGGTGGCGCGAGCATACTTGGCAGGATTGAGAATCGACGAATCGTATCGTTCTGTTCGGTGTTAATAAATCCGGACGTGGTATCGAGCAGAAAGCGCACTTTCTGAAACAGGAAGGCATCATGTTCAACCAGCGAGCGTACATCTTCACTCAATTCTCGGATATCCGCATCATAAATATGACTGCCCAAGGCGCGTGGACGAGACAGGAAAGTTAGAACACGACGTAAATCGATCAGACAGAGCTGCGCTTTACCGAGCATATCTTCCAGTTGAGCTAGCCGGGTAATCATGTCATCCAGATCGAGAATCTGCTCACGATGGCGGTTATTCAACACTTCAGTTGAATATTTCTCTAAATCTTTATGTACATCTTCTAGAATGTCGGCCAGTTCATCTAGTTTGGCTTCGAGCAGACCCAATAAAATCCAAGTCGGATCTTTATAATCGATTTCATAATCATTGCGGCGCGCACGGGCACGGAAGGCACGAAAGGCCACCAGCTTTTCGCCACGCAAGGTAAAAAGACGGTCCTTATGCAGAATGAATGCTACGGTTTGTACCGTCGCCAGCATGCTGGATTCATCTTCGTTTTCATTCTCGACCTGATAGTTTTTATTTTTGGTTAAAAAATAGGTGCTGATATGCAAAATACCGTCATCATCACGGTAAAATCGGGCACTAGAGGAGATATCTTCCAGCGATTTTAAGGTCGGTAAGTTTTGCGCATAGGCATCTAGAATCCATTGCTGCTCTTCTTGTGAAGGTGCAATCAGATCAAGCCATACTAAATCTGGATGCAGGTCGAAATCACCATTAATCGTGATATCTTCTAAGCTACCGCGCTCTGTGGCGTAAAAGGCTTCAAGCATGCTGTCTTTTCTCCCTGGCGCAGTATGTGAATTGGAATGGGTGTATTTTAGACAAGGAATTGAATAAAAACACTGATATTAAGCAGTTATTTTTGGAAAAAACGCGCTTGCAGCGATTTCGTACAATATAGCGTCAATTGGAGAGTGAAATAATGAATTCTATCGCAATTTTTTGTGGTTCAGCACTGGGCTCGGATCCTCTCTATGCCGAGATCGCCGAAAAGGTTGGCCAGACCTTGGCAGCAAGGCATCAGACGCTGGTCTATGGCGGTGGTCGTTCCGGTTTGATGGGTATTGTTGCTGATAGTGCTTTGGCTGCTGGTGGCAAGGTGATTGGCGTAATTCCAAGACAGCTGGTCAATCGTGAACTGGCGCATCCGCATATTACCGAGCTATTTGTGGTCGATAATATGCACGAGCGTAAAACCCGCATGTCGGAACTGGCACAGGGATTTATTGCCATTCCGGGTGGTGCAGGAACACTGGAAGAAATTTTTGAACAATGGACTTGGGCACAGTTGGGCATTCATCAAAAGCCGTGTGCTTTTTTAAATGTCGATGGTTTCTATGATGATTTACTCAAATTTATTCAGATGACCACCGAGAAAGGTTTTACCAAAGCACGCTTTACGGATGCTTTAATTGTGAGTGATGATCTGGAGGATATTTTACGTCAATTTGAAAGTTATCAGCCGCCTGAAGCGAAATGGGGTATGGTTGATCAGACTGATTTAGTAAAATAAGCTGTCCACAGCATGATTTATAGAAAATGAAAGTGATTACCGTGGCCGCAGCCATTATTTTAAATGAAGCGCAGCAACTGCTGGTGGTTCGCAAGAAAGGAACATCCTGCTTTATGCAGGTTGGTGGCAAGCTGGAACCCAATGAAGCACCAGAAGTAACGATGTTGCGTGAAATTCAGGAAGAAATTGGCACACAGGCACAGATTCAGCAATTCATCGGGCGTTTTGAAACCCAGACAGCGAATGAACCTGATCATCAACTGGTGAGTTATGTCTATTGGGTAAGTCTGGATCAAGCACCAAAAATTGAAGCGGAAATTGCCGAAATGAAATGGGTCGATCTGGATGAAAAAGAGCTACGACTCGCACCCTTGACCACTGAAATTGTGATTCCTTGGGTGAAGTCGCAGTTACTCGCCCAAGCTTAAATTTTCAGATTTGAGCACCTGCCAGACAGGCTGCATAAACTTTTTGACAGCCCAGTTGTTCAAGTGTTTGGCTCAGTGCTCGAATCGAGCTGCCGGTCGTCACCACATCATCAATAATCAGCACCCGACGGTAACGCAGCTTGGAAATGGTACTGATCTGGAATTGTGACTGGATGTCTTCAATCCGCTCCAGCCGGCTTAGGCCCTTTTGCGAGTGTTGTTTCATTCGTCGAACAGGTTGCCAGATGGGTACATTCAACTGTTTTGCCACATGTTTGGCCAGTACCAGAGATTGATTATAACCGCGCTCAGCCAGACGCTCATTCGAGATCGGCATCGGTACTATCGCACTGACTTTAGGCAGGTCTAAACTTAACAGCACACCTGCCAGTAAATTTTGCAAATGCAGTTTCTGTTCATATTTAAACAGTTGAATCAAACGATCCATCGGGTAGGCATAGTCGCAGGCAATCTGGAACTGCATTTCCTGCCGTTGAATGGTTTGATGTGCCCAGGGTAATTGTCGCCAGCAATCTTTACAAACTGAATGAATGGTTTGATGATCGGTCAGACACAGCTGGCAGGGCTGTAAGCGGGTCAGCCAGGATTTTCCATGTTCCAGTAATTTAAACATAGGCATAGCGCGGTGCTTCCGGTAGCCAGCGTTGCAATAATGCCTCGGCCTGATCGGGATAATCCTTGAGCATCTGCTGGGCCACATAATGTGCCTGATTGAGCAGGTGATCATCACGTTCCAGTTTGGCCACACGGAAATTCATGTCGCCAGTCTGTTTGGTCCCGAGCAGCTCACCCGGGCCACGCAATTCCAGGTCTTTCTCGGCAATCATGAAACCATCATTGGTTTCGCGCATGATTCTTAAGCGTTCCTGACCATTTTGCGAGAGCGGATGTTTATACAGTAGCGCACAGAAACTGGCTTTGGCGCCACGACCGACCCGGCCACGTAGCTGATGCAATTGAGATAGACCTAGACGCTCGGCATTTTCAATCACCATAATGGAGGCATTGGGTACATCGACGCCGACTTCGATCACGGTGGTGGCAATCAGGAGCTGTAATTCATTATTTTTAAACTGCTGCATTACCGCCTGTTTTTCATCGGCTTTCATCTTGCCATGTACCAGTCCGATATTCAGCGCAGGAAAGCGCTCGCGAATTTCGGTAAAAGTCGCTTCTGCGGCCTGAGCATCTAGGGTTTCGGACTGTTCGACCAAGGTGCAGACCCAATAGGCCTGCTTGCCTTCGGCACAGTTGCTGGCAATCCGTTGCAAGACTTCTTCGCGCCGGTCTAATGGAATGGTCACGGTCTGAATCGGGGTGCGGCCCGGTGGCAGCTCATCAATTACTGAGGTATCCAGATCACCATAGGCCGACATGGCCAGTGTGCGTGGAATCGGAGTCGCAGTCATCACCAGTTGATGCGGTGACATACCATCTAGCCCTTTATTTCTGAGAGCAAGGCGCTGATCCACACCAAAGCGATGCTGCTCATCAATAATCACCAGACCCAGTTTGGCAAACTCGACATTTTCCTGAAACAGCGCATGGGTGCCGATGACCAGATGGGCACTTCCGTCCCGAATCAGCTGTTCTGCTGCTGCGCGAGCTTTACCTTTCTGCTTGCCGGAAAGCCAGGCTACATTTAAGCCCAAAGGCTCAAACCAGCGTTTAAAGTTCAGATAATGCTGCTCGGCCAGAATCTCGGTCGGTGCCATTAACGCCACTTGCCAGCCTTCTTCCAGTGCATGGCAGGCCGCGACACCGGCCACCAGTGTTTTACCCGCGCCGACATCGCCCTGAACCAGACGCAACATCGGTTTATTGGTTCTTAAATCCTGTGCAATTTCTCTGGATACACGTTTTTGCGCACCGGTCATTTCAAAAGCCAGACTGGCTAAAAGCTGTTTGGCATAGGTCTGACTTGGCGCAAATGAAGGCGCTTCGACCTGCTGAATGAAGGCCCGACGTGTCAATAAACTGATCTGATGCGCTACCAGTTCTTCAAAGATCAGGCGCTGCTGTGCAGGATGTGAGCCTTGTGCCAGCTGCAGCATATTGGCATTGACTGGTGGATGATGGATATATTCCAGTGCCTGTTTCAGCGCATAACCATTGCTAAATTTTGCTGGCAGCAATTCAGGCAGATGATCGCTGTATTGATCCAAGGCCTGCTGAATATAATCCCGTATTTTTGGCTGGGTCAGGCCTTCAGTCGCCGGATAAATTGCCGTGAGCTTGGTTTGAGGTAAAGGTGTGTCCTCAGTAATGACTTGCAGTTCGGGATGATACATTTCCAGACCGCGCGCACCAACCCGCACTTCACCAAAAATTCTTAAACGGTTACCCAGTTTGCAGCGGTCAGTAATGCCTTTATAAATATGATAAAAACGTAAAGTGATTTTGCCAAAATCATCATCTAGCAGCACAGCCATGGATTTGCGTTTGCCAGGGGGGAAATCCACACCTTTAACGATGCCTTCCAGCAGATAGCTGCGTCCCACGCTCAATTGATTCATAGGAATGATCGTGCTACGGTCTTCATAGTCACGTGGTAGATGAAAAAGCAAATCATCAGTATTGAAGATATTTAGTTTTTCGAGTAATGCAGCGGCGGCATTGCCAACGCCTTGTAACTGATGGACTGCAGCCATGTCCCCTCAACCAGATTTGTGATTCGGTGCTCAATGCATATTTTATTTATCGGTTATGGTAAAACATCCCGACGTGTGGCTAAACAACTATTTGAGCAAGGTCATCAAATTAGCACAATTAGCCAGAGTCCCAAAACAGATTCATTCGCAACTCATCTGATTCAGGATGTGCATCAACTGGATTTAACAGCAGTTCCTCCGATTGACTGGGTCTATGTATTACTTAGTCCAAAACAAAGTACGGTTGAAGGCTATCAGCAGACTTATCTGGATTCGGTTCAACCTATTGTGGCTGCCTTGAAACAGCATCCGGTGAAGCGGATTGTGGTGGTGTCATCGACACGAGTGTATGGGCAAAATTCCGGTGAAATCGTAGACGACGAAACTGAAATTCACCCAATTGATGCTCAGGGCAAAATCTTGCAGCAGATGGAGCAGGCTTATTTCGCTGCTTATCCTGAGCAATCTACCATCATTCGTCCGAGCGGCATTTACGGTACTTCAGTTGCGCGTCTGCAAAAAATGGCTGCTTCTATGACGTGCTATCCAAATTTGCACTGGTCGAACCGGATTCATATCGAAGATTTATCACGTTTCTTATCACAGATGATTCACGTGGAACATCCTGAAAACTCTTATATTGCGACAAACAACGATCCAAAATTATTGCATGAAATAATGCAATGGTTTCAGCAACAGATGGGACTTCCTTTGCTGCAAGTAGAAAGCGAGCAGGTGACAGGTAAGAAACTTTACGCGACTCGAATGCAGAAAATGGGATTTGAGTTAGAGCATCCAGACTGTTATCAGGATTATTTGGAGTTGATGAGGAAAAATAATCCCTCCTAACCTCACTTACGCTTTGTTTTTAAAAACCATGTTTTAAAAATTGCTCAGGAAAGGGAATGCTCCTATTTAAATAACGGTATTAGCTTCCCAGTTTTTACTTCTTATAAACTCTTAAATAAAAAAGAGAGGCCTTAGCCTCTCTTTTTTATTTAATTTAATCTTACTTCTTCTTCCGCTTCGCGCGTTTCTTGGCTTGTTCAGCCGCAACTGCATCCAAAGCTTCTTTCAGTTCTTCATCCGTAAAGTCGGTGATGTGGTGCAGCATTTGTAGCTTCACTTCATCCAGTACCAAATCTGCATATTGAGCCACATTGGTTAGCTGCTCATCAAAGACAATCGCATTGTCTTCATTGGTACACAGATAACCTTTTTGGGTTAAGACTTTAATAAAGCTCTGGAATAGGGCTTTGTCGAAGAACTCAGGTGAGTTGAACTCATATAGCACAGACAGGCGCTGTCCCACCAGATAACTCAGCTCTTCGACCTGACGGGTCGAAATATTGCCAGAACCACGCTGGGTAATCAGTGCCAAAGTCATGTAGTAACGTTCCAGACTTTGGGTTACTGGTGCAGCTAGAACTTCAAGCTGATGATGTGCTTCTGTATTTGGTGCAGGTGCAATCAGGTTTTCACCATCTTGTGTAATCAGTTTTGAGGCAATTAAGCTGTCAATATGCGCATTCACCTGATCCTGAATCTCATCTTCATGCCATTTTAAAAACAGTTCAGCTTTGAGGAATGGGTACAGGGTACTGCTGATATTCACGACATCATGACGACGAATGGTACCGTTATGTTCAACTAGGGCTGCAATCAAAGATGGCAGCACAAAAGTGTGCACAATATTATTACGGAAATACGTCAGCAGAACTGCCTGATTATCTTCAATCGCAATAATATCTCCCAGTACATGCTTGACCCGCTTGATCAGTTTCAGCTTCATCGCATAGGCAATAATTTCCTTGCCAGAAAGTGGCGTCACCTGCATGCGCTCATCATAAGGCAAGGCAGCTAGCAAGGTGCGATAGGTATCTAGCTGCTTGATACAGATCTCTTCATCCAGCGTATGTTTCGGCGTAGCCAGCAAGATTAAAGACAATAACGATACTGGATTGATCACGACCGCACTGTTGATATTTTCCAGAATGGCCTGTGCCGAGCTATTCACTGCATCAGAAACGGCTTGTGGAATCGGATCATCATTCTTTTCGATCTTGATATGTTCTGCGCCATGCTGTTTCAGAATATCATCCAGAAACACTGGGTTACCGAAGTTCAGGTGCACCTTGCCAAAAATGCGTTCAATCTTGCGCAGGGTTTTCAAAATACCAAAAATAGACTCAGCTTCTTTTGGCTTGCCACTCATTTCACCGACATAAGTGCCACCTTCCATCAGGCGTTCATAGCCAATATAGGTTGGCAAAAACACAATCGGTTTAGATTTGCCACGTAAATGACCATGTACGGTCATCGCCAGCATCCCGGTTTTTGGCGGAAGCAAACGACCGGTGCGTGAACGGCCGCCTTCAATAAAGTATTCCAGCGGGGTATTACGTGACAGGACGCTATACAGATATTCTTTGAACACCGTGGTATACAGGGCATTGCCGCGGAAAGTACGGCGAATAAAGAAAGCGCCACCACCACGTAAAATCTGACCGACAAAAGGCATATTGAGGTTATCGCCCGCAGCAATATACGGCACCATCAAGCCACGGCGATAGATCACATAAGACAATAATAAATAGTCAATGTGACTGCGGTGACATGGGGTATAGACAATTTCATAATCTTTGGCCAATTCACGCACGGTACTGAAATTATGGACTTCTACGCCGTCATAAAGCTGGGTCCATAAGCGGGTCAGGGCCTTGTCGGCAAAACGTACGGTAGAATGAGAATAATCGGAAACGATTTCGTTCAGATAGCCAATGGCACGACGTTCAGATTCCAGCATCGAGATTTTGCTGCGAATACTGTCATTGCGAATCGCCGCCTGTACATCTGGTGACTTGATTAGGCCATGCATCACATTACGGCGGTCAGACAAATCCGGCCCGAGAATGACTTCACGCTGACCATCCAGGTAATCATTTAAAGTGCTGACAATATAGGTGGCCGGCGCTGAATTTGGATGCGTCTCTTTGGCAAAGTTAATCAAGGTGCGTAAAGACTGTGGTTCATGGAACTCTAAATAAGACTGGCGACCATGCAGGCCGATATTGACCAGTTGCTTGACCCGGCTTGGCGTAGACCAGGTATCGGTAAATAAAAGCTTAAACCAAGAATCTTCTTTCTCGGGTTCGCGTCCCCAAAGTACTGTTACCGGTACCAGTTCGACATCCAGCTCAGGATGCTGTTCCAGAATTTCAATCAGGCGTAACAGGCGCGGCGGGAAAGCATGGGGTGGTGAGCTCAGCAAATTATTTTCATCATGATGCTGTAAAAACAGTACCGATGCTTTTTCCTTGTTGTTTCCGAGTTGCATTGGATCAAGTGCAGCCGGTAATTTTAAGCGGCGTGTTTCTGCATCGACCACGAGCGCATTACTACGTGAATGGTTCTGTAAAACGTAGCAGACCAGCTTTTGCGATTCTGCTGTAGTCTGATCAGATTCAGGTGCTGTCACTTCACTTGGTACTTCCCCAAGAACATGAGGGGTAACCACAAGATCAAGTAACTTACTTGAAAGCTTGCGATACATTTGACCAAAGCCATTCTTGGACATAGCTGCTCCTAATTTTACTGACCAAAACCACAGGACTTCTGAGGGAATTTATTTTGCGGGTTTCTAAAGCGAAACAATATATCTTTTTTTAACAACTTCAACAGAAGTGCTTCAATTTTAGCGTGAAAGCAGGTGCTTTTCCTAGTCACTTATGACATCAGTATGACAGAACAGTCATGCAAACTTTAGAGTTTCGGTCTGATTTTGTGGCAGAATATTCCAGATCAATTATTTAGATCCTTTTTTCCATTTTGGGATATCTCCAATATTAGATAGGTTGCTTATGAATGCCTTAACACAGGAACTGGTCGAGCTGCTCAGCTTAGAAAAGTTAGAAGAAAACATTTTCCGGGGAATCAGCCGGAATCTGGTGGGCAAGCGCGTGTTCGGTGGGCAGGTTTTAGGGCAGGCACTACGCGCCGCATCTTATACCACAGACCGTCCAGCACATTCATTACATGCCTATTTTCTGTTTGGCGGGGATGTCAATGCACCGATTATTTATGAAGTGGATCGTATCCGTGACGGCAAGAGCTTTGTCAGCCGTCAGGTGCGCGCTATTCAGCATGGCCGTACCATTTTCATGTGTATGGTGTCTTTCGCGCATCAGGAAGAAGGGCTAAATTACCAGATTTCAGAGCCTGAATATCCACCGGCAGAAAGCCTGAAAAATGAAGCGGAACTGATCAAACAGATTATTGAGTTTATTCCGGAAAATGTCCGTGCATCTTTCACTCGTGATCGTCATGTGGAAATTCGTCCGGTCAATCCGCAAAATCCATTCCAGCCTCAACCTGAAGCACCGTCTTATGCGCACTATATCCGTACGCATGACCGTATTGCTGCAGAAGTCGATCAGATCTCCTTGCATCAGGCCATTGCTGCTTTCTATTCTGACTTTACCTTGATGACCACGGCGCTTCGTCCACATGGTCTGAGTTATATTTCGCCAAGCTTACAATGTGCCAGTATTGACCATGCCATGTACTTCCATAAACCATTCCGTGCGGATGAATGGATGCTTTACGATATGGATGCCACCCAGAGCGCCAGTTCGCGCGGCCTGAATTTTGGCCGGATGTGGCAGAACGGCGAGCTGGTCTGCAGTACCTCTCAGGAAGGTCTGATCCGCTTACGTGAAATCGAAACACAGTAATTTTTCTTCCTGCTCAAAAAGTCGAATCCCTGATTCGGCTTTTTGTTTTTAAGCCGGATGAAAAAGGCCATTTGATGCCATGCTTCAACCATGCGTTTATAAAATATTACTCGATTCTATAGACACTGCATGGCATAGTGCGGCTTAAGATCAATATTAAAAATGCATGAAAAGATGAGCTTAAATACGCAAATTTTAATTGCCGCCGTATTGGGGGTGCTGTTTGGATTTCTATTGACGATATTTCCGCAGACCTCATTTTTTGATATCAGCTTATATGGCATCGGCATCGTCAGCAGTATTTTTATTGGCTTGTTAAAAATGCTGTTAGTACCCCTGATTTTTAGCTCGATCGTGGTCGGCGTATCCAATCTGCAGGCGGGTGGGCAACTGAGCCGAACCTGGAAAATCACCCTGATGTGTTGTGTGACCACCACCACCTTGGCGCTCATTTTAGGTCTGGCATGTGCACATCTGTTTGATGTCGGTAAGGGTGTTAATGTGCTGATGTTCCAGGATGCTATGGCACAACATCAAACGCCGGATACGCTCACGCCATCTTCTTTCTTTACCAATTTTATTCAGAATACCCTGATCAATCCATTTAAAGCCTTTGCCGATGGCAATGTCTTGGCGGTGGTGGTCTTTGCCTTATTTGTGGGTGTGGCACTGGTTGCGGGAGGAGATAAATTCCGTACCGTGCGCAAGCTGAGTCACCAGTTTTTTGAAATCATGATATTGATGATTGGCTGGGTGATGAAACTGGCACCGCTCGGTATTTTTGCCTTATTGGCCAAATTAATTGCCACTGAAGATGTTTCAGTTCTCAGTCGTCTGGCTGAATTCGCTGCGGTAGTCACCGGTACGACGATTTTTCATGGCATCGTGGTCTTGCCTTTATTGCTGTGGATTTTTGGCAAGATGGATCCGGTCACGTTCTTTAAAGGTACACGGGCTGCCTTGATTACTGCATTTGCTACCAGTTCCAGTTCGGCCACCATGCCCTTATCGATGAAATGCGCACAGGAAAATTTAGGGGTACGCCCACATACTGCAGGCTTTGTGATCCCACTTGGTACACAGTTGAATATGGATGGTACGGCGCTGTATGAAGCAGCTGCAGCTCTGTTTATTGCCAATTTAATGGGACTGGATCTGAGTCTGGGGCAGCAACTGGTGGTCTGCGCCACGGCGATGATTGCATCCTTAGGTGCACCAGGAATTCCGAGTGCCGGTATGGTGACCATGATCATGGTCTTGCAGTCGGTCGGTTTGCCTGCCGAGGCGATTGCTATTCTTTTACCGATCGACCGTTTACTGGATACCGTACGCACAGTGGTGAATGTTCAAGGGGATATGATGATCAGTGTGGTGGTGGACCGGCATACGCGTGAACCCAATCTTCAAGCTACAGATAGCTAAAACATTTAAAAAATAAAAAAAGCAGGCCATTGGTCTGCTTTTTTATAAGGTAAGTTTTAATAAATCCAGAACGATCCCAGACCATTGCGGTGATATGGATCTTAATCCGGTGAATGCTTATTCTGATTCAATTCATCTGCCGCTTTAAGCTCGGATTGATCTTGCTCCAGTAATTCCAGCGGTTCTTCAGCTTCATTTAAATCATGTGTCGATACTTCGGCAACATGCTCCGAATCGGATTCACTAAGCTCGAGCTCTTCAAGCGGTTCATCAGATTCATTTAAATCATGCGCTGATGCTTCCGGAATACTGTCCAGATCATATTCAGAGGCTTGATCTAAGGTAAAGTTCAAACGGCCACCCATGACACTGGCCAGTTCTTCTAAACCTTGTTTGTTCATGGAGGAAAACAGTTGAATCGAGAAATCCAGCTTCATCTTTTTCAATGCCGCTTTGACTTCCTGCAAGGCTTTGGATGCAGGACCACGGTTTAGTTTATCTGACTTGGTTAACAAGACATGCACGAACAACTGGCGGGAATAAGCCCATTCCAGCATCATCACATCAAAGTGTTGCAGGGGATGGCGGATATCCATCAGCAATACTAGGCCTTGTAAGCTCTGGCGGTGAATCAGGTAATTTTCCAGTTCTTTTTGCCAGACCAATTTCATTTTTTCAGGCACAGCCGCATAACCATAACCGGGTAAGTCGACCAGACGCTGATCCGGATTGCCCAGGCTGAAAAAGTTGATCATCTGGGTACGGCCAGGTTTTTTCGATGCACGTGCCAACTGTTTCTGGTTGGTCAAGGCATTAATCGCACTGGACTTACCCGCATTTGAGCGGCCGGCAAAAGCAATTTCATAGCCAGTATCTTCTACACAAAGACTGAGTTTGGGTGCACTCATTAAAAATTCGGCTTTGCGTAGCCAGTTGAGTGCGCGCACAGAATATTCAGTAATGGCAGAATCAACTTTTTTCTCGTAGCTGATCTTTTGCTTAGGCGCATGGGCTGTCTTACTGTTTTTGGATTTTCCTCTGCTGTGGTGCATAACTCAACTTCAATAAATGATCTACAATGAAACATTATAAAGGAAGTCGCACAGGCAAGCGAACTTTGCCGCAAGAATAAGTCACAAGACATGACCCTGAAGACTTTAAAGATTAATCAGGCTGATCGGAGAATTTGTACTGAAACGCGCATTTCGTGGCCTAATCACATCTTTAAGCACATATTGGTCCAGACTGCTATAAAACTGTTCCACGGCATCATCTAAAATACCTTTTAAACCACAGGTCGGACGTAATACGCAGGGTGGGCTATTGCATTCCACTACATTGCTGTCGCGTTGCAGGATCCGCACAATCTGTCCCAGCTGGAGGTTCAGGCTGGCCGGATTTAAACGTATGCCGCCACCTTTACCACGTGTGGTAATCAGCCACTCCTGTTTCGCCATAAAATGCACGATTTTCATGGCATGATTTTGTGAAACCTGTAATCGCTCGGCAAGTTCTGCAATGGTATAGGGGAGATCACGTGGCTGTGCGACATACATCAGAATCCGAAGCGCATAGTCAGTGAATTTATTGAGTTGCATAACGTCAACAGCTAGAAAATGAAAGAATTGAATGTTAAAAGCTCCACGAATGGAGCTTTTAATCAGAATCTGATGCTAGTCTAAACCGTTTTTGCAATTAAAGCTTGAGCGGGGCAGACACTTCAACTACATCACCAACTTTGTAGTGGTCGATCAGTGTCTGTGCAACCGAGAATGCGGTTGGATTTTCTTCCGCTTTCACAGTAATTTGATATTGCTCGTTTTGAGCCTGATCAAAGCTAAACTGTTGTGGTTGACGAATGTGCTGTTCAGGCACCTGTACACGTACTGAAATATGTTCACCGGCTTCAGCACTTGCAATCGCTGCACCATCTTTAGCTTTAAGTGTAAAGATTTTACCTGCGTCGGTATCATTGACTGCTGCTACTTCAAATTCGCGCCAGCCCGCCCAGCCACCATTTTCAGAAGCTAGGGTGGCATATTTAGATTTTTCCACACCAATCAAAATATCTGCCAGTTGCATATACGCTTCTTTCCAGGCTGCAATCAGGTCTGAGTCCATGGGTACATCTAAAACTTCGCTGATCGAGTGCAACAGGTTCTCACCGACAATCGCATATTGATCCGGTTGAATATCCAGGCTGACATGTTTAGTGGTAATGCGTTCGATGGCTTTGGCCAAAACGCCCGGATTGGTAATGTTTTCAGCATAGGCAAGTACTGCGGCAGCCAAGGCACGTGGTTGACGGCCAGTACTTTGATGATCCATGTTGAAGGTGTTTTTCAACTCTGGATGGTTGTTCAGCATGCGGTTATAGAAATACGTAGTAAGTGCTACGCCGTTTTCACGTAAAACAGGAACAGTCGCTTGTACAAGTTCAATATGTTGTGGAGTCATGAGAGCTATCTACAGATGTTTTTTAAAAGATGTATTTAAATTACATCTTTTAAAATAGCTTTACAATAGCGCATAGTCATAAAACCATAAAAAAATTATGGGATATAAGAATATCCCATAAAAAGTGTGATGATGATCGGAAAAGGAGGGGGATTATTTGCGGCCAAACAGCGAACCCAGTAAGCCGCGCACAATTTTCTGCCCAGTACTCCCGCCCAGGCTACGGGCAGCACTTTTGGCAAAGGTGCCGACAATATCCTGAGTCAGTTTTTCTCGTTGCTTGGCTGCGCGTTCAGCTTCTTTTTGCTGTTCTCGTGCCAGACGTTCCTGTTCTTTAATTTGCTGCTTGGCAAGAGCTTCCTGTTCTTTGCTTTGCTGTTTGGCAAATTCGGCGGCCTGAGCCTGTTGCTGGCGTTCTGCGACCTTGTTTTGCAGCATTTCGTGGGCGCTGTCCCGATCGACTGGCTGCTCATAAATACCGGCGACAATACTTTGCTGCATGAGAGCCTTGCGTTCTTCAGGCGAGATCGGCGTAAAGGATGAATGCGGCGGCATGACCCAGCCACGTTCTACAATTTGTGGAATGCCTTTTTCATCCAGGCAGCTAATTAGAGCCTCACCTACTGCTAACTCGGTAATCACCTGATCGACTTTAAATTCAGGATTGGCTCGGAAAGTCTCTGCTGCGGTTTTCACTGCTTTTTGATCTTTGGGAGTGAAAGCCCGCAAAGCATGTTGAACCCGATTGCCGAGCTGGCCTAAGACACTTTCAGGCAAGTCCAAAGGATTTTGCGTGACAAAATAAATCCCTACACCTTTCGAGCGAATTAGACGCACCACCTGCTCAATTTTATCCTGTAGGGTAGGGCTGGCATTATCAAACAAGAGATGGGCTTCATCAAAGAAAAACACCAGTTTAGGTTTGTCCGGATCGCCGACTTCGGGAAGCTGTTCAAACAGCTCGGAGAGCATCCACAGTAGGAAAGTAGCATATAGCTTGGGTGTATTCATCAGCTTGTCGGCCGCCAATAGGTTGATATTGCCACGGCCCTGACTATCCGTCTGCAAAAAGTCCATCAGATCCAGCGCCGGTTCGCCAAAAAACTGGTCACCGCCTTGGTCAGCCAGTGCCAATAAGTTGCGTTGAATAGCCCCGAGACTGGCGGGTGAAAGATTGCCATATTCAGCTTTAAACTCAGCCGCATGTTCAGAGACATAACTCAGCATGGCTTTCAGGTCTTTAAAGTCAATCAGCAATAAACCCTGATCATCGGCAATCCGAAACACGGCAGATAAAACGCCTTCCTGGGTGTCATTCAGATTCAGCATTTGAGCAAGCAGTAGCGGGCCAATTTCAGAAATGGTAGTGCGAATCGGATGACCCTGTTCGCCAAATAAATCCCAAAACACCACTGGTGAGGCTGCAAAAGGAATGGACTCGATATTGAGACTTTTAATCCGTTCATCAAATTTGGGGCTGCTTTCACCTGCTTTGGCCAGGCTGGAAACATCGCCTTTGGCATCGGCGAGGAATACAGGTACACCAATTCGAGAAAAGCTCTCCGCCAATACTTTTAAGGTTACAGTCTTTCCGGTACCAGTGGCACCTGCAATCAAGCCATGTCGATTGGCAAGTTGGGAATGCAGCACAATATCCTGCGTGGTATCCGTGGTTTTTTTAGCAATAACAATTGGTGTACCCATAGCTTTTCCTGTTATTTATTATTCATTTTTAAGTTTTTTCATTTGTTCTCGTGCATGCTGAATATCTTGAATCAAATCTTCCGGATGTTCCAGTCCAATACAGAAACGAACCAGCAAGCCGTCTTTTAAGTGTGAATGTTCCAGCACACGCATGTCTTTTAAGTTATATAACATGACCAGACTGACAGGGCCACCCCAACTAAAGCCTAGCTTAAACAGTTTTAAACTATCACAGAAATTCCGGATATCCTGCATTACGTATGTGCTGTCAAAGATCACGCTGACCAGGCCGGCACTATCACCTTGCTTGCAAATTTCTTTCCAGTACTGATGGCCTGCACTGTCCGGATCTGAAGGATGAAGTACTTGCACAAACTCGGTTTGCTGTTTAAGCCATGTCATTAATGTAAGCGCACTGTTGGATTGATGTTGATATCGCAGTTGCATCGAAGCCAGACTACGTTGTATCTGTGCCACATCATCACCAGAAACACTAATGCCCTGAATGGCATGCGCACGGAACAGTTTGTGATGCAGGGTCTTATCTCGCGTAACCACTGAGCCCATCAGGATATCACCACCGCCGCTTGGATATTTGGTCAGTGCATGTACCGTCATATCTACACTTAAATGCTCTTCACTAAAATCAAAGGCATCAAAAGCCAGACCTGCGCCCCAGGTATTATCCAGCGCAGTAAGAATATTGTGTGCCTGAGCTTTTTTCACTAAACCAGCCAGATCCGGAAATTCCAAGGTGACTGAGCCAGCAGCCTCGAGCCAGATCAGTTTGGCTTTATCTGTAGGCTGAAATGTATCAAGCTCTATGGGATTGTAGACCTTAACCGTAATTCCATAACGCTTTTCCAGATTGCGTAAATGTTCCATGTTTGGACCATAGATATTGTCAGCCACCCAAACCTCATCTCCTTGGCTTAAAAAGCAAGAATTCACGAGATTAATCGCGGATAAACCACTCGGTGCGAGCAGGTGATATAAACCACCTTCGAGCTGTGCGATGTTATCGCCCAGCGTAAAGGTCGTAGGCGTGCCATGCGTGCCATAACTATAATCATAGTCATCGGTCCAATGGCGATTAAACAGGGCATCGGTATTGTTAAAGATAATGGTCGATGCACGATAGAGGGGAGGCTGAATGGTAGAAATCGCTTGAGGAGCCTTTCGTGGTGCATGAATCAGGCGAGTTTGAGAGTCTTGTTTCACGTGAATGCGCTCAAATGTAATCAAATATTACTCTAGCTTAAGAGAATCTGTGACTCACTGCCAGTTACGTTGTGAATTGTTTAAAAACAACAAGTCTTATAAAAAGTTGGCTTCATTTTTGCAAAACCTAAATCTATATAGCTAAAAAAATAGGTTGAGGAGCATGAAGTCGCATTTAAAAGTGCATTATTTTCAGCATATTGCTGGTGAAGGTTTTGGTAGTTGTTATGAATTTTTAAAGCAGCATCAGGCGCACATTACAGCGACTGAATTTTTTGCTTTACCCGTGGATCGAACGCTGGAGATCGAGGCGCTGCCTGCAGTGGAAGAGGTGGATTTGCTGATCATTATGGGGGGAACCATGAGTGTGAATGATGAAGCGAATTTCCCTTGGTTAAAAATAGAAAAACGCTGGTTGCGTCGCTATCTTTCGCATGGCAAACCGGCAATTGGCCTGTGTCTGGGTGGGCAATTGATTGCAAATGCTTTAGGTGCAGGTGTTAGTCGCAATCCAGAACAGGAATTGGGGTGGACCACGGTGCACAGAGTGACGAATCTACCAGAGACGTGTTTTAGCTTGCCGGAGCAATTTAATATTCTGCAATGGCACAATGAAACATTTGAATTGCCCAAAGGTGCAGTCCATCTGGCAGAAAATGAGGCCTGTCGTAATCAGATGTACCAGTTGGGCAGAAATGTATTGGGCTTCCAGTTTCATCCGGAAATCACGCCGGAAACCCTGGCATTGTTTTTGGAAAATGAAGAAGAGCTTGCGCAATTTTCAGGAAAATATGTGCAAAATTTATTTGAATTAAAAAAAACCACGAAGCAAAAATTTATTGAAGGAAATCAGATATTAAATCGTGCAATAGAATATGTTTTGGCAAAAACCGCCTAATATTTAAACAATAAACTATTGTTTTAAGTCATAAATTGAAAACTTGGATAAAACCATAAAAGAGATTTGCTTATGCATTAAACAATGGCTATAATAAGCGACCCTTCAATAGGAAGGGGGTTAACTGCGAATAAAGTAGTTAACTATCGTTACAGTCGTGGCATCGATCATGACCTTAGTGATATTTCACTGCTCTTGACACTTGCCCACATAAAGTGGGGTGAGATGCGTCAAGAGTGATTCTTTATATATTTGGCTTGGAGTTTACTGGTATGTCTAACCAGAGAATTCGTATCCGTCTTAAGTCTTTTGATCATCGCCTGATTGATCAATCAGCTCAAGAAATCGTAGAAACCGCAAAACGTACTGGCGCACAAGTGTGTGGTCCAATTCCAATGCCAACACGTATTGAACGTTTTAACGTTTTAACATCACCACACGTAAACAAAGACGCGCGTGACCAGTACGAAATCCGTACTTACAAGCGTTTGATCGACATCGTTCAACCTACAGACAAAACTGTAGATGCATTGATGAAGTTAGATCTTGCAGCTGGTGTTGATGTTCAGATCGCATTGGGTTAAGGCTTTCGGGTTAATTAACACTCTAAGTTAATTAGGCCGCTTTTTTAGAGGTTTATGCACATGGCTATTGGTTTAGTCGGTCGCAAGTGCGGTATGACACGTATCTTTACAGATGCTGGTGTTTCTGTGCCTGTTACAGTGATTGAGGTTGATCCTAACCGCATCACTCAAATCAAAACGCTTGAAACTGATGGTTATCAAGCGATTCAAATCACTACTGGTGAACGTCGCGAATCTCGAGTAACTAACGCTCAGAAAGGCCACTTTGCGAAAGCGGGTGTTGCAGCTGGTCGTCTAGTTCAAGAATTCCGTGCTTCAGAAGCTGATCTTGAAGGTCGTGAAGTTGGTGGTACGCTTACCGTTGAATTGTTCCAGGTTGGTCAAGTTGTTGACGTAACTGGTCAATCTAAAGGTAAAGGTTTCCAAGGTGGTGTTAAGCGTTGGAACTTCCGTACGCAAGATGCAACTCACGGTAACTCAGTTTCTCACCGTGTTTTAGGTTCTACTGGTCAAAACCAGACTCCTGGTCGCGTATTCAAAGGCAAAAAAATGGCTGGCCATTTAGGTGCTGAACGCGTAACTACACAGGGTCTTGAGATCGTTGCTATCGACACAGAACGTTCAGTTCTAGTTGTTAAAGGCGCGGTTCCTGGTGCTACTGGTGGCGACGTAATCGTTCGTCCTACGATCAAGGCCTGAGGGGAAATAACGTGAATTTAAATACTGTTTCCGGCTCTGCTGTTGAATTATCAGAAGTTGCGTTCGGTCGTGAATTTAATGAAGCTCTTGTTCACCAAGTGGTTACAGCTTATTTAGCTGGTGGCCGTCAAGGTTCAAAAGCTCAGAAATCACGTGCAGACGTTTCTGGCGGTGGTCGCAAGCCATTCCGTCAAAAAGGTACTGGCCGCGCTCGTGCTGGTTCTATTCGTAGCCCAATCTGGGTTGGCGGTGGTAAAACTTTTGCTGCTCGTCCACAAGACTGGTCTCAAAAAGTAAACCGTAAAATGTACCGCGGTGCTATGCAATGCATCCTAGCTGAACTTGTTCGTCAAGATCGCCTAGTTTTAGTTGAAGAGTTTGCTGTTGCAGCTCCAAAAACTAAAGAATTGCTTGCAAAACTTAACGACTTGAATGCGACTCGCGCATTGATCGTTACTGATGCTGTTGATGAGAACTTGTATCTTGCTGCGCGCAACATTCCACACGTTGATGTGGTTGATGCTGCTGCAATCGATCCGGTTAGCTTGATTGCGTTCGACAAAGTTGTTATGTCTGTAGCTGCTGCTAAGAAAATTGAGGTAGAACTCGGATGAACAACGAACGTATCTATCAAGTCCTGCAAGGACCTGTATTCTCAGAAAAAGCACAAGTTTTAGGTGAAACTGCTGGTGTTCAAGTGTTTAAAGTTGCATTAAATGCAAACAAGCTTGAAATCAAAAAAGCAGTGGAACAACTCTTTGGTGTGGAAGTTGTTAAAGTTAACACGACTATCACTAAAGGTAAGTCTAAACGCTTTGGTAAAACATTAGGACGTCGTTCTGATGTTAAAAAAGCATACGTCACCCTGAAAGCTGGCCAAGATGTTGAAATGGCTGACTTGGGCGATACCGCTGAAAGCACAGCGGAATAAGGACGAGAATTATGCCTATTCAAAAATGTAAGCCAACGTCTCCAGGACGTCGCTTTGTAGAGAAAGTGGTTCACGATCACCTTCACAAAGGCGCACCATACTCTCCGTTGGTTGAAGCTAAAAAACGTACTGGCGGCCGTAATAACAACGGTCACATCACGACTCGTCACGTTGGTGGCGGTCACAAGCAGCACTACCGTCTAGTTGACTTTAAACGTAACAAAGATGGTATTCCTGCAACTGTAGAGCGTATCGAATACGATCCTAACCGTACTGCACACATTGCACTTGTATTGTATGCTGACGGTGAGCGTCGTTATATCATCGCTCCTAAAGGCCTTCGCGCTGGCGATAAAGTACAGTCTGGTAACGATGCTCCAATTCGTCCAGGTAACTGCTTGCCGCTTCGCAACATGCCTATCGGTTCTACTCTTCACAACATCGAACTTAAAATCGGTAAAGGCGCGCAGTTAGCTCGTTCAGCTGGTACTTCAGTTCAGCTGTTGGGTCGTGACGGTTCTTACGCTATCGTTCGTCTGCGTTCAGGCGAGATGCGTAAAATTCACGTTGAATGCCGTGCTGTGTTAGGTGAAGTATCTAATTCAGAAAGCAACCTTCGTTCACTAGGTAAAGCTGGTGCATCACGCTGGCGTGGTGTTCGTCCTACCGTTCGTGGTATGGCGATGAACCCAGTTGACCATCCACACGGTGGTGGTGAAGGGCGTAACAAAGGTATTCAACCTGTAAGCCCATGGGGTCAAAAAGCTAAAGGGTACAAGACACGTACCAATAAGCGTACGACTAAGATGATTATTCGCGACCGTCGCGTTAAGTAACAAGTAAAGGAATCTGACAATGCCTCGTTCTCTGAAAAAAGGCCCATTCGTCGATGCGCACTTGTTCGCTAAGGTTGAAGCGGCTATCGCGGCTAATAACCGTAAGCCGATCAAAACTTGGTCGCGTCGTTCGATGATCCTCCCGGATTTTGTTGGTTTAACAATTTCTGTACACAATGGCCGTAACCACGTTCCTGTGATCGTTTCTGAGCACATGGTTGGTCACAAGCTTGGTGAATTTGCACCAACTCGTACCTATCGCGGTCACGGTGTTGACAAGAAATCTAAACGTTAATGGGTGCTATGATGGAAGTAACTGCTAAATTACGCGGTGCCGCTATCTCGGCACAAAAAGCTCGTTTGGTTGCAGATCTTATCCGCGGCAAATCTGTTGCGCACGCTCTTAACATCCTTAACTTCAGCAACAAAAAAGCTGCAGTTCTAGTTAAGAAAGCGTTGGAATCTGCGATTGCAAACGCTGAACACAATAACAGTTTAGATGTAGACGACCTTAAAGTTTCTACGATCTACGTTGATGAAGGCATGAGCCTGAAACGTATTATGCCACGTGCTAAAGGCCGTGCAGATCGTATTACTAAGCGTACTTGTCACATCACCGTTAAGGTAGGGGTTTGATATGGGTCAGAAGGTTCATCCAATCGGTATCCGCCTAGGTGTTGTGAAACGTCATAACGCTAACTGGTATGCGAATCCGAAACAATACGCTGAATACTTGCTTAAAGATCTTCAAGTTCGTGAGTTTTTGATCAAAAAACTTAAAAACGCGATGATCAGCAACATTCTTATCGAACGCCCTACAGGCGCTGCTAAAGTAACTATTAGCACTGCTCGTCCAGGTATCGTAATCGGTAAAAAAGGCGAAGATATTGAGAAACTACAACGCGAATTAACATCTATCATGGGTGTTCCTGCGCAAGTAAGTATCAATGAAATTGATCGTCCAGACTTAGATGCGCGTCTAGTTGCTGAAGCGATCGCTTCTCAATTAGAAAAACGTGTAATGTTCCGTCGTGCTATGAAGCGTGCGGTTCAAAACACAATGCGTGCTGGTGCTAAAGGTATCAAAGTAGAAGTTTCAGGCCGTTTAGGTGGTGCTGAGATTGCTCGTACTGAGTGGTATCGTGAAGGTCGTGTACCTCTACATACGCTTCGTGCAGATATCGACTATGCGACTATGCGTGCTGAGACTACTTACGGTACGATCGGTGTTAAAGTTTGGATCTTCCGTGGTGAGATCTTGGGCGGCATGAAACAAGTCATGAACCCAGCTCCAGCTGAAGAACGTCCAGCTAAACGCGGTCGTGGTCGTGGTGAAGGTCAAGAGCGTCGTGGTCGTCGCAATGATCGTTCTGCTGAAAAAGGAGAATAATCCATGTTGCAACCTAAGCGTACTAAATTCCGTAAAGTGCAGAAAGGCCGTAACACTGGTCTAGCACACCGCGGTAGCACAGTATCTTTCGGTACTATTGCACTTAAATCAGTTGAACGTGGTCAAATGACTGCGCGTCAAATTGAAGCAGCGCGTCGTACAATTAGCCGTCGTATTAAGCGTGGTGGTAAGATCTTTATCCGTGTATTCCCGGACAAACCGATTACTTCTAAGCCTCTTGAAGTGCGTATGGGTAAAGGTAAAGGTTCTGTGGAATATTGGGTTTGCCAAATCAAACCAGGTAAAGTCTTGTACGAAATTGATGGTGTTAACGAAGAATTGGCTCGCGAAGCGTTTACGCTTGCAGCAGCTAAGCTTCCGTTTAAAACCGCTATCGTGACTCGGACGGTAATGTAATGAAAACTAAAGATCTACGTGAAAAGTCGGTAGAAGAGTTGACAGCTTTGCTTGATGAGCAACAGCTTAACCAATTCCGTCTTCGTATGGCGAAAGCAACTGGTCAATTGGGTAAATCGCATGAAGTTGCACTTACTCGTCAGACTATTGCTCGTATTAAGACCCTCCTTACCGAAAAACAGGGGAACGGACAATGAGTGATAAAACAGTCCGCACGTTAACTGGCAAAGTTGTAAGCGACAAGATGGATAAATCTATCGTTGTACTTATTGAACGCCAAGTTCAACACCCGTTGTATGGCAAATTAATCCGCCGTTCAACAAAATTACATGCTCATGATGAGAACAACACAGCTAAAGCTGGTGATGTTGTAACCATTAAAGAAAGCCGCCCAATTTCTAAAACTAAGTCTTGGACTCTAGTTGAAGTTGTTGAAGCAGCTGCTGAGTAATTAACGTTCTTGTTGCATCATCGGTCAATTTCGAGTACTCTTTGAGCCTTTCGAAATTTCGACCGGTGTTGCTCGGTTTTGGAGTAGGGCAATGATTCAGACCGAAACTATGCTCGACGTAGCAGACAACAGTGGTGCACGCCGCGTACAATGTATTAAAGTACTTGGTGGCTCGCATCGTCGTTATGCTTCTGTTGGCGACATTATTAAAGTTACTGTAAAAGAAGCAATTCCACGCGCACGTGTTAAAAAAGGTGACGTGATGAATGCGGTTGTGGTTCGTACAAAATTCGGTATCCGTCGTGCAGACGGTTCAGTGATTCGTTTCGACGATAACGCTGCTGTTATTTTGAACAACAACAAAGCGCCGATTGCAACTCGTATTTTCGGACCAGTGACTCGTGAACTTCGTACTGAACAGTTCATGAAAATTATTTCATTGGCTCCTGAAGTTCTATAAGAGGCGATCATGGCTAAGATTAAAAAAGGCGATCAAGTAATTGTGATCGCAGGTAAAGAAAAAGGCAAACAGGGTACTGTTCTGTCTGTTTCTAATGACCGTGTTAAGGTTGAAGGCCTTAACTTGGTGAAGAAGCATCAGAAGCCGAACCGTGCTACAGGCGCTGAAGGTAGCGTTGTAACTCAGGAAGCTTCGCTTCATATTTCAAACGTGGCAGTTTTTAATGCTACAACCCAAAAGGCTGACCGTGTTGGTTACCAAGTGATTGATGGCGTGAAAACTCGCGTATTCAAATCAAATGGTGAATCAGTGGCGGTAGCGAAGTAATAGGTTGATATAGGCCATGGCCAGACTTAAAACACGTTACAACGACGAACTTAAAGCTCAATTACAAGAAGTATTGGGCGTTAAGAATGTGATGGAGATTCCTCGCATCACTAAAATCACGATCAACATGGGTGTTGGCGCAGCTGCTGCCGACAAAAAACTCCTTGATGGTGCTCTTTCAGATATGCAAGCTATCGCTGGTCAAAAACCAGTACTTACGTTAGCTCGTAAATCAATCGCTGGTTTTAAAATCCGTGATGGTTGGCCGATCGGTTGTAAAGTTACTTTACGCGGCGAACGTATGTACGAATTCTTGGACCGTTTGATCTCGATTGCGATCCCTCGTATCCGTGACTTCCGTGGTTTCTCTGCGAAATCATTCGACGGTCGTGGTAACTACTCAATGGGTCTTAAGGAACAAATCATGTTCCCTGAAATCGATTTTGACAAGATTGATCGTATTCGTGGTATGGATATTACCATTACTACGACTGCTCGCACCGATGACGAAGGCCGTGCGCTTATGCGTGCATTCGGCTTCCCGTTCAAATAAGAGGTCGATATGGCTAAGAAAGGTATGATTAATCGCGAATTGAAACGCGAAGCTACTGTTGCTAAATACGCTGCAAAACGTGCTGAATTAAAAGCTGTTATTGCAAACGTAAATGCATCAGACGAAGAACGTTTCGAAGCGATGATGAAATTACAAGCATTACCACGTAATGCATCTCCAGTACGTCTACGTAACCGTTGTGGTTTAACTGGTCGTCCTCATGGTTACTTCCGTAAGTTCGGTTTAAGCCGTAACAAATTACGTGAAACAGTAATGCAAGGTGATGTACCTGGCGTTGTTAAGGCAAGCTGGTAAGGAGCACTATAGATGAGTATGCAAGATACCGTTGCCGACATGCTAACACGTGTTCGTAACGCACAAATGGCAAAGAAACAAACTGTTTCTATGCCAAATTCTAAGTTGAAAGTAGCAATCGCTAACTTACTTCAACAAGAAGGTTATATTTCAAACGTAGAAGTTGCAGATGCTGAAGGCAAACCAACTCTTACTTTGACTTTAAAGTATTTCGAAGGCAAACCAGTTATCGAAACTGTGAAGCGCGTAAGCCGTCCAGGTCTACGTCAGTATCGCGGTAAAGATGCACTTCCTAGCGTTAAGCAAGGTTTAGGTATTGCAATTGTTTCTACAAGCAAAGGCATCATGACTGATCGCGCTGCACGTGCTGCAGGCGTTGGTGGTGAAGTTATTGCTTTTGTTTCTTAATAGGTGATTCCTCATGTCTCGTGTGGCTAAAGCCCCAGTAACTGTACCTAACGGTGTAACAGTTACTCAGAACGGCCGGCAGGTCGAAGTGAAAGGCACTAAAGGTACATTGTCTTTCAACCTGCATGCGCTGGTCGAGCTTAAACAGGAAGACGGTATTCTAGCTATTGCTCCAGTACAAGAGTCGAAAGACGCTTGGATGCAAGCTGGTACTGCTCGCGCTGTGCTTAATAACCTTGTAAAAGGTGTTAGCGAAGGTTTCGAACGTAAGTTACAGCTTATCGGTGTTGGTTATAAAGCTGCGGTTAAAGGTGACGTTGTTCATCTTAACCTTGGTTTCTCTCACCCGATCGATTATGCACTTCCTGCAGGTGTAACTGCTGAAACTCCAACTGCAACTGAAATCATTCTTAAATCTGCTGATAAAGCAGCTTTAGGACAGGTTGCTGCAGATATCCGTGGTTACCGTCCACCAGAGCCATATAAAGGCAAAGGTGTTCGTTATTCTGACGAAGTTGTACTTCGTAAAGAAGCTAAGAAGAAATAAGGCGCGAGGTTCTTATGAACGAAAAGAAACAATCCCGTTTGCGTCGTGCGAAAAGCACACGCTTGCACATCCGTGCATTGGGTGCGACTCGTTTGTGTGTAAACCGCACTCCGCGTCACATCTATGCTCAAGTTATCTCTGCAGATGGTGGCAAAGTATTAGCGCAAGCTTCTACTTTAGACGCTACTCTACGTGCGGGTACAACTGGTAACGTTGAAGCAGCTCAGAAAGTAGGTGCTTTAATCGCAGAACGCGCTAAAGCAGCTGGTGTTACTAAAGTTGCATTTGACCGTTCTGGTTTTAAATATCATGGTCGTATCAAAGCCTTGGCTGATGCTGCTCGTGAAAACGGCTTGGAGTTCTAATCATGGCTAAAGTTGAACAAAACGAAGGTCTTGTTGAAAAGCTGGTTGCCGTTGATCGTGTAGCCAAAGTTGTTAAGGGTGGTCGTATCTTCTCTTTCACAGCATTAACTGTTGTGGGTGATGGTAATGGTCGCGTAGGTTTTGGTCGTGGTAAAGCACGTGAAGTTCCAGCTGCTATCTCTAAAGCACTTGAAGCTGCTCGTCGCAATATGATTACTGTTGACCTTGTTGATGGTACGTTACAGCACCCAATTCATGCACGTCACGGCGCTAGCCGCGTATTCATGCAGCCTGCCTCTGAAGGTACAGGTGTAATTGCTGGTGGCGCTATGCGTGCAGTTCTAGAAGCTGTAGGCGTACGTAACGTGTTGACTAAATGCCGTGGTTCTACTAACGCTGCTAACGTAGTAAACGCAACTTTCAATGGTTTGCGTGATATGACTACTCCTGAAAAGGTTGCTGCGAAACGTGGTCTTTCAGTAGAACAAATTCAAGGGTAATCAATCATGAAAACGATTAAAGTTACCCAGACTAAATCTGCATCGCACCGCTTGAAAAATCACAAGCTTAGCCTGCAAGGTTTAGGTCTGCGTCGTATTGGTCATACTGTAGAAGTGTTAGACACACCTTCTAACCGTGGTATGATCAACCAAGTCTACTATATGGTTAGTGTAGAGGAATAAGCCATGACTCTGCGTTTAAATACAATTGCACCTGCAGAAGGTGCTAAACGTGACAACCTTCGTTTAGGCCGTGGTATCGGTTCTGGCGTTGGTAAGACCGGTGGCCGTGGTGTCAAAGGTCAAAACTCACGTAAGAGCGGTGGTACTCGTCCAGGTTTCGAAGGCGGTCAAACAGCACTTTATCGTCGTTTGCCTAAATTCGGCTTCACTAGCCAATTGGCTTTGAAAACTGCTGAAGTACGTTTATCTGAGCTTGCTAAAGTTGAAGGCGACATCGTGTCTCTTGAAACTTTAAAAGCTGCGAACGTTGTACGTAAAGACATGACTCGTGCTCGTATCGTACTTTCTGGTGAAATTACTCGTGCATTCACTATTCAAGGTGTTGCATTGACTAAAGGCGCTAAAGCTGCTGTTGAAGCTGCTGGCGGCAAAGTCGAGGAGTAATCCCCAGTGTCTATGACTCCTAGTTCTTCAGGTCATGTCAACATGATGAAAGGCCAACCATTTCATGTGAAATACCGTGAAATTATTCGTCGAATGATGTTTCTCATTGGTGCGTTGTTGGTGTTTCGACTAGGAGCGCATATTCCAGTACCAGGCATCAATAATGCTGCGTTAGAAAACTTGTTTAATGCAAACCAAGGTACCATCCTTGGTTTGTTTAACATGTTCTCTGGTGGTGCATTAGAACGAATGTCTATTCTTGCTCTCGGGATCATGCCATACATTTCTGCATCGATTATTGTGCAGTTGATGTCAACTGTGGTTCCTTCGCTGGAAGCTTTAAAGAAAGAAGGCGAGCAAGGCAAACGTAAGATAAATCAATACACACGACAAGGTACATTATTCTTAGCGCTGGTACAGGCGATAGGTATGTGTGCAGGCCTGATCAGTCAGGGGATTACCCTGAATACTGGTTTGGCTTTTTATGTTCCTGCAGTAACCTCACTGGTTGCGGGGACCATGTTCTTGATGTGGTTGGGTGAACAGATTACCGAGCGTGGGGTGGGGAATGGTATTTCCATGATCATCTTCGCGGGTATTGTTGCCGGATTGCCTAATCTGATTATGCAATCTTTCTCATCTGTAGATAATGGCCAGACCAGCCTGATTGGCTTGGTAATTTTTGGTTTGTTGTCTCTGGGTGTTTTGGCAGCGATCGTGTTTATCGAGAAGGCGCAGCGTCGTATTCCGGTAAACTATGCTCAAAAACAACAAGGTCGTCGTGTATTTACTGCACAGCAGACACATTTGCCATTAAAAATTAATATGGCGGGTGTGATTCCGGCAATTTTTGCAAGCTCATTGCTTTTGTTCCCTGCGAGCTTAGGTCAGTGGGTGGGTAGTGCAGATCCAAATGCTGGATTTATTAAGCGTAGCCTGCAAGATGTGGCATTGGTGTTGTCGCCTGGTCAGCCGTTGTATTTGGTGCTCTTTGGTGCGTTAATTATCTTTTTCTGTTACTTCTATACAGCACTGGTATTTAGTCCTAAAGAAGTGTCAGAGAACTTGAAACGCAGCGGAGCTTACGTGCCTGGTATACGTCCAGGTGAGCAAACTGCTCGTTACTTAGATCATATTCTCAATCGTTTGACGTTTATTGGCGCGATTTACATCACCGTCATTTGTTTGATGCCGATGGTATTGCAAAGTTCATTTGGTATTCCATTCTATTTGGGTGGTACCTCTTTGCTGATTGTTGTGGTAGTGGTGATGGACTTTATGGCTCAGCTGCAATCACACCTTACTTCGCACCAATACGATAATCAAACGTTAATGAGAAAAACGACTGCTCATCCTAAGGGATAAGCGCACTTGAGGTTTCATCATGAAAGTACAAGCTTCTGTTAAGAAAATTTGTGGTAGCTGTAAAGTTATCCGTCGTAATGGGGTTATCCGCGTAATTTGTAGCGCAGAACCTCGTCATAAGCAGCGTCAAGGTTAATCTGATTAAGACCTGTTGATTTCTGTAGGCGAATTAGGTTATTATCCGCCCCTCAAGATTTTTGTGGGGCGGTTGATTATCTACTGCCTTTTTGGAGAAAATTGAATGGCTCGTATTGCCGGTGTAAACATTCCGGATAACAAGCACGCTGTTATCTCTCTAACGTATATCTTTGGTATTGGTCGCCATACTTCAAAAGCTATCTTAGCTGCTGCTGGTATTGCTCCAACTACTAAGATCCGTGAATTAGATGACGCTCAGCTTGATGCGATTCGTGCAGAAGTTGCTAAGGTTCCGACCGAAGGTGATTTACGTCGCGAAATTTCCATGAACATTAAACGTTTAATGGATTTAGGCTGCTACCGCGGTCTTCGTCATCGTCGCAGCTTGCCTGTCCGCGGTCAACGCACCAAAACTAACGCTCGTACCCGTAAAGGTCCGCGCAAACCTATTAAGAAATAAGATTTCTGGAAGCTAAAAGATGGCTAAAGATACTCGCGCACGCAAGAAGGTCACTCGTACCGTCTCTGAAGGTGTCGCACACATTCACGCTTCTTTTAATAACACCATTGTGACTATTACCGATCGTCAAGGTAATGCACTGGCTTGGGCCACTTCAGGTGGACAAGGCTTCCGTGGATCACGTAAATCAACTCCGTTCGCTGCTCAGGTAGCTGCTGAAGTTGCTGGTAAAGCTGCTTTAGACTACGGTTTGAAAAACTTGGACGTCCTTGTAAAAGGTCCTGGTCCTGGTCGTGAATCTGCGGTTCGTGCTTTAGGTGCAGTGGGTTATAAAATTAACAGCATTACCGATGTGACGCCAATCCCGCACAACGGTTGCCGTCCACCTAAAAAACGTCGCGTGTAAGGAGAAACATTCATGGCTCGTTATATTGGTCCAAAATGCAAACTCTCTCGTCGCGAAGGGACAGACCTGCAACTTAAATCAGGCGTTAAACCGTTTGATGTTAAGACAAAAAAACATGCGAAAGTTCCTGGCCAACACGGCGGGGCTCGTGGTGGTAAACAATCTGAGTACTCACTACAATTACGTGAAAAACAAAAAGTACGTCGCATGTACGGTGTTTTAGAGCGTCAATTTAGTAACTACTATAAAGAAGCTGCTCGTGTTAAAGGCGCAACTGGTGAAAACCTGTTGAAGCTACTTGAAAGCCGTCTTGATAACGTTGTTTATCGTATGGGTTTCGGTTCTACTCGTGCAGAAGCTCGTCAGTTAGTATCTCACCGTAGCATCACTTTGAATGGCCGTCGTGTTAACATTGCGTCTATCCAAGTTAAAGCGGGTGATGTGATCGCAGTTCACGAAGGCGCTAAGCAACAATTACGTATCAAAAACGCAATTGAATTGGCTACTCAACGTGGCATGCCTTCTTGGATGGAAATTGACCATTCTAAATTAGAAGGTACGTTCAAAGCTGCACCGGATCGTTCTGATTTACCTGCTGAAATCAACGAAAGCTTGATTGTAGAATTGTATTCTAAATAATCCTTGAGGAAGCAATATGACGCGTACTGCAAATGAGTTTCTAACTCCGCAAGCGATCAAGGTCGAAGCGGCAAGCGGGACCTCGGCAAAAGTTATTCTAGAACCATTAGAGCGTGGCTTCGGTCATACTCTTGGTAATGCTTTACGTCGCATCCTTCTTTCTTCTCTACCTGGCGCAGCTGTGGTAGAAGTTGAGATTGAAGGGGTCGAGCACGAGTACAGTACTTTGGAAGGCTTGCAGCAGGACATCGTCGAGCTCTTGCTGAACCTAAAAGGATTGTCGATTAAGCTGTTCGATCAAAATGAAGCTTATTTAACATTAGAGAAACAAGGTGCAGGCGACGTAACTGCGGCTGACCTTCGTTTACCTCATAATGTTGAAGTGGTTAACCCTGAACATTTGATCGGTATTTTAAGTGCCTCAGGCTCATTGAAAATGCGTCTGAAAGTGGCTCAAGGTCGTGGCTACGAGACTTCTGATTCACGCTTCCCAGAAGGCGAAACTCGCCCAGTGGGTCGCTTGCAGTTAGATGCGTCTTACAGCCCAATCAAACGTGTTTCATATACCGTGGAAAACGCGCGTGTAGAACAACGTACTGACCTTGATAAACTGATCATTGATCTTGAAACTAACGGTACTGTCGATCCTGAAGAAGCGATCCGCAAAGCTGCAACTATTTTGCAGCAACAAATTGCGATCTTCGTTGACCTTCAGAAAGATCAAGCACCTGTTGCTCAAGAGCCTCGTGAAGAAGTTGACCCAATCTTGCTTCGCCCAGTAGATGATCTAGAGCTAACTGTTCGTTCTGCTAACTGTTTGAAAGCAGAAAACATTTACTACATTGGTGATCTTGTACAGCGTACCGAAGTTGAGTTGCTTAAAACTCCTAACTTGGGTAAAAAATCGCTTACTGAGATCAAAGATGTTCTGGCTTCTAAAGGCTTACAACTCGGCATGCGTTTAGAGAACTGGCCACCGGCTAGTCTCCGTATGGACGATCGTTTCGCCTATCGTAGCCGTTAATTAAGTAGGACTATCACCATGCGTCATCGTAATAGTGGTGTGAAATTAGGCCGTACAAGCAGTCATCGTAAAGCGATGTTCCAAAACATGGCTAACTCTTTGTTCGAGCACGAGTTGATCAAAACAACTGTGCCTAAAGCAAAAGAGTTACGTCGTGTAGCTGAGCCTTTAATCACTTTAGCTAAAAACGATACAGTAGCAAACCGTCGTTTGGCGTTTGCTCGTACTCGTTCAGCAGCAACTGTTGGTAAATTATTTACCGTTCTTGGCCCTCGTTACAAAGAGCGTAACGGCGGTTATCTACGTGTTCTTAAAGCGGGCTTCCGTGCAGGTGATGCTGCACCGATGGCTTACGTTGAGCTAGTAGATCGCGAAGTTAACTAATTTCGTGAAGAATAACGCAAGTTGTTCGAAAAGGTCGGTTGAATAAACCGGCCTTTTTTAATGCCTGTATATTTTAATTTAAAGTGATTGAGTTCAACATAACTGATCTGGCCTGAAAAGATAAAAAAATAGTGGCTTTTTAATGAACTTGACATTGTGTATTGTCAGTTTTGTGATTTAATAAAAACAGATAGCATCGCTTAGGTAAAAGAACAACATGGAAAAGCAGGTAGATATTTTAATTGTGGGTGCGGGGATCTCGGGGATTGGTCTAGCAGCACATCTTTCTAAACATTGTCCGCAACGCTCTTTTGAGATTATTGAACGCCGCGAAAGTATTGGTGGAACTTGGGATCTGTTTAAATATCCGGGAATCCGTTCTGATTCGGATATGTCGACTTTTGGTTTTAATTTCAAACCCTGGAAGAAAGAAAGCGTGCTTGCCGATGGCGCATCCATCAAAAATTATCTGGCTGAAGTAGTAGAAGAGTTTAAACTTCAGCCAAAAATCCATTTCCAGCATCGGGTTCTGAGTGCTAATTATGATTCTGCCACCTGCAAATGGTCAGTAGAGATTGTGGACGCACAGGGTAAGACGCAGATCTGGATCGCCAACTTTATACTGGGTTGTACCGGTTATTATAATTATGATCAGGGTTTTCAGCCGGAGTTTCCAAATCAAACTGCATTCAAAGGTGAGTTTATTCATCCGCAACATTGGCCGGAAAATTTAAACTATAAAGGCAAAAAGGTGGTCATTATTGGTAGTGGTGCGACCGCGATTACCTTGGTTCCTGCGATGGTCAAAGGTGGAGCAGGTCATGTGACCATGTTGCAGCGTTCACCGACTTATATTGCCTCTGTGCCTTCGGTCGATTTTATTTATTCAAAAATGCGTAAATATCTGCCTGAGGAGGTCGCCTACAAGCTGACACGTGCGCGTAATATCGTCATGCAGCGCGGGATTTATGCTTTGGCACAGAAACAGCCAAAATTATTAAAATCACTTTTGCTTAAATCGGTGCAATTCCAGCTGAAAGGTAAAGTAGACATGAAGCACTTTACCCCGAATTATGAACCTTGGGATCAGCGTCTGTGTGTGGTGCCGGATGGGGATCTGTTTAAAATTTTACGTGAAGGGCAGGCATCGGTTGCAACGGATCAGATAGAAATCTTTACCGAAACGGGAATTCAGCTGAAATCCGGTCAACATCTGGATGCTGATATTATCGTCTCTGCCACTGGCCTGAATATCCAAATTCTCGGCAGGATTCTGGCGACGATGGATGGTCAGCCTATCGATACCTCACAGCATATGCTGTATAGAGGCATCATGGTCAGTGATATACCGAATATGGCGCTGATTATTGGCTATATTAATGCCTCCTGGACGCTTAAAGTCGACATTGCAGCTGAGTATATTTGCCGTCTGTTGAATTATATGGATCAGCAAGGTTATGCGCAGGTGATTGCTCAGGGAGATCAGAGTGAATTGCTTCAGGATACCGTCATGGGCAGTCTCAGTTCGGGTTATATTGCCCGTGCTGCAGACGTGATGCCAAAGCAGGGCAAACATGCACCGTGGAAAGTCAGCAATAATTATCTCGCAGACCGTAAGGAGCTCAAACAGGCTTCGTTTGAAGATGGCGTGCTGAAATTTAGAAAAAACAGCAATGTTTTAAAGCATAAACCGCGTCTGGTTTCTTAAAGTTATATTTTTGCATACAGAAAAAGGAGTCCTAAGAGACTCCTTTTTTATGAATCCATTTTAAAGTGAACGGGCGATGAGTTCTTTCATGATTTCATTGGTACCCGCATAAATCCGATTGGCACGGTTGTCGATATAGGCACGGGCAATCGGATATTCCAGCATATAACCATAGCCGCCATGCAATTGCAGACATTCATCAACGACTTTGCTGTACATTTCTGAAATCTTATATTTGGCCGCAGCAGCGGCATCTACGCCTAGTTCGTGATTGAGTTGCAGCTGCATACAGCGATCCAGATAAGCGCGACAGACATCGATCTCGGTACGCAGTTCTGCCAGTTTAAAACGGGTATTTTGAAAATGGCTGATGCTCTTGCCAAAAGCCTGACGTTCCTTGGTATATTTCACTGTATGGGCAAAAGCGGCTTCAGCGCCTGCCTGACAGATAATCGCCACAATCAGGCGTTCCCAAGCCAGTTCTTTCATCAGCATCATAAAGCCCATGCCTTCCAGACCGAGCAGGTTTTCTTTGGGTACCCGAACATTGTCAAAGAACAGTTCGCAGGTATCCTGGCCTTTCATGCCAATTTTATTCAGCGGCTTGCCTTTACTAAATCCAGCTTGGTCGGCTTCGACCATAATCAATGACAGATTGGCCGAACCTTTGTCATTATTGCCGGTTTTACAAACCACGATGGACATATCACAGAGATAGCCATTGGTAATAAAGATTTTGGAACCATTAATCACATAGTCATCGCCATCGAGTACTGCCGAGGTACGCACTGCTTGCAGGTCAGAGCCAGTTCCCGGTTCGGTCATGGCAATCGCGGTGACGACCTCTCCAGACGCCATTTTCGGTAACCATTGTTGTTTTTGAGCTTCATTACCAAAATTCAGCAGATAATTGGCAACAATATCTGAATGCAATGAAAATCCAGTCGCTGAATCTCCGGCATAGGCCTGTTCCTCAATCAAAATCATGCTATACAGCCGGTCTACGCCAGAGCCGCCATATTCCTCAGGCATGGTAGCGCAGAGCAATCCAAGCTCACCGGCTTTATTCCATAGCTCTCGATCTACATGCTGCTGGCTTTCATAACGCTCGGTATGTGGAATGACTTCTTTCTCATAAAATTTACGTACCGTCTCGCGAAAAGCCTCATGTTCGGCAGTAAAGAGTTGGCGCGGCAGCATCGGAGCGAGTGGGCGAATGGCTGCAGATTGCATCTTGTTATTCCTTATTTTGATCTGTTTGGTTTAACTTAGGCCATGCCAAGATCAGCAGCAATGAGCGGAATGTTCAAATGACTTCAATCTGCTGATGCTTTTGGTCATTTCTATGAAATCCCTCGAAATTCAGCCAGCGCTTCAGGTAAACTATTCGGGTTTATAACGAGTTGGGGAAATTCGATGACTGATGACATCAGCTTAGAAGAGCGCAAAGTGATTTATCGTGCGCGTCGTGGTCTAAAAGAACTGGATGTATATTTTGATCCCTACGTAAAAAACCATTACCTGAATGCTGAGCCTTTCGAAAAACAGATGTTTGCAGAGCTGGTTGAGCAGGAAGACCCGGATTTGCTGGACTGGTTTATGGAAGTGTCTGAGCCGCCGCGTCCTGAACTAAAAGATTTTATCAAGAAGCTTAAATTTTACGTTCATGGATAATCGTTGCTTTAAGCTGAAACGCAGTCTCTGTGCATTGGCGTTTCAGCTTTTTATTTTTGCACTGCTGATGTATCTGTTGTATCAGTTATTGCCGATTGCACTTTGGGCAGTGTGCGCTGTCATAGGCTTGGTGATTTATCAGCTGTTTTACCGCAAGACACCACAGATTGAGCAGTTTGAATATCTGGATGGACGTGAATGGTCATTGACTACCAAAGCACGACCGACCCGTCGGGTATGTATTAGTCACGTAATTGATCATCAGGCGTATATTGTGGTGTATTTTCAGCATGCCAAGGCGCGACCTTTATTGATCTGGTGTGATCAATTGCCCTTCAAACAATGGAAATCCTTAAAATTATTGACTAAATTAATTTAGTTGTAAAACAAACGCATTTTAATGATTTAATTAAAATGCTCATAAAACAAATATTTAGACCAAATTCCTATTTTTATTGTCAGACAGAAATCAAGGTTAATCCATGACTTAGAGAAATTGTCTGACAATTTATTCCCTATGTTTTATTTTTAGCCTGTACATTTAACTCACTAACAGCAACTACGGGAGACCTTAATGGAATTTCCAGTATGGATGTTTCTGATCGTAGCGATTGTTTTAACGCTGGTGATCGGACGACTCGGGACAGTGTTGAAGGATAAATTTTCATCTTAATCAAGCAGGGTTTATTATTTTTCTGCTTGTACAGTTAATAAGTAGCATGTGCTGAACCGTCGCAATGCTACTTTTTTTTGCCCAAAATTTGGTATTCTTCTAAATACAGTCAATTGCAGCGCGGCTATTTAATGGCAAAGTGTCTCGTCTAAATTAGAGTAAATACTCTTTTATTCACAAAATGCTTCTGATATCTTTAGCAGAAAGATGGACATAATCACAATTATAGAGGACAGGAAAATGTCAGACGTCCGTAAAATATGCCAAGGTATGGCGACCATTGCAATAACAACAACAGTTTTGACGGGGTGTTCTCAGGTCATTAAAACCGGTGCCAATGTTGCACTGGGTTTCACCGAAAACCATATTGTACCGCCGATTTTAGCGATGGATGATGCTGAAATGGTGTGTAATTCAGGGAATTCTTTAACGCCGGCCATTATGGCGACCAAAGAAATGGGGGCGGATCCAACACGGGTGGCCGTGCTGATGTATTCGGCTGCCGGTATTTGTGCCGAGCAAAAAGCGCTGGAAGCCGAGTTACGCTATTTACGTGCTTCAAAAACCAATCAGGTGGCAGAAGCTCAAGATGCCCGAATCGAGCAGAAGCGCTGGGCGGCACTGGCAGCACAGCGTCAATATACCGGTTATCAACTGTTCCAGAGCCGTTATGAAAAGAAATACCAAAAAGCCCTGGGTGAAGAATGCCCACGCATGAACAGTGATATCGAGCAAACGGTTTATCTGTTGGGTATGCTCAGTGGCTTGCAGGCCATGACCAATGATATTAACTCGGGTGGTGCAGTGCATGTACCGAAAGATATTGCTGCCGTGGTCGAGCGTGGCATGGTGTGTCTGGATAACGCGAAATTCTGGGGTGCGCCGAATGCCACCCGTGCAGTGATCTGGACCTTATTGCCGGGCGCAGGGGAAGGCAAGCCTGACCCTTACCAAACATTAAAACAATCTACACAAATTGGCGAGCAAAAAGGTGTACGTTTATCTCATGCTTTGTATGCCGTAGCGGCTCAGGCCAGTGGGGATGATGCCAAAGTCCGGGATGCCTTAAAAACCTTTGCTCAGGCACGTACCGAGGAAAAACCGGTGAATCCGCAATTCAAGCTGATCGACAGCATGGCTGCAATTATGGTCAGTGGCATATCGGATCGTTACTGGACAGAAAATACCGGTATACGCAGTGGCGATGATGGCATGCAACGTTTCTGGGATGAATCCGACAGTTCTTCCGAGCTCGATGATCTGTTCAGTGCGGATCTGTAATGCAGATATTATGTATGAATCTTCAGGAATGAAGTCAAACTAGATAGTCAGGGAGGACAATAGGCCGATGCTAGATCAACATTTTCGACGAAAAATTATTTTTCTAGCGGCTTTTGTCTCTCTCTCTGCATGTCTGCAAATTTTTCAGGATCATTTCATCTACTGGCAAGAGAGCCTGCTGGGTGAATTCTGGCGACTCTGGACAGCGCATTGGGTGCATGTGGGCTGGATCCATTATTTTCTGAATATTCTCGCCTTTATCTGTTTACCTTTTATTTTTCCACGCGCTACCGTCTGGCATTTCTGTGCCATTTTGCTGATCTTACCGCCGTTGATCAGTTTAAGTTTTTATTTTTTCTTACCCAATATTGAAGCCTATGCTGGCCTGTCGGGCGTGCTGCATGGGGCCTATGTAGCCGTAGCCTGTGTACATTTGCTGTATAAGCGGGAACGCAGCTTTGCGGCGCTGGTGTTATTTTTGATTTTTGCCAAACTGGTCTGGGAAAACACCATTGGCAATGTCGGGACGGCGCAGCTGATCGGCAGCCCGGTTTTGGTTGAGGCACATTTACTTGGGGTGATTTGGGGCGTTATTCTGGCGCTGATCTATATTGTGAGTAATTATTTTCGGGATAATTAAAGTGTAGGGGTAAATAATTTTCTTGGCAGAAAATACAAAAAGAAAATATAAATTGTCATTTTTATTGTGCCAACTTTCATGCAAAGTCAAAACATAAAATAAAGATCCTGACCTTTGAAAAGGAATTTTCGGGGCAGAAGGGAAGATCAGCGTCCTAGACCAAGCATCAGGCCGCTAAAATAAAAATAGGAATACACATGCAAAATGATGATCAAAACAGATCAGGATTAGGTCTGTTGCGTTATATATGGACAGAGTGGATCTCGACCTTCGTCGTGCTGGTTTTACTTTTGCTCACTTTGATTATTGGCACCGGGGAAATGATTCACGGCCAGTTGCTGCGTATGGGCGAGCGTATTTACGGCGATCCGGCAACCGGAATGCAATATTCATTTTTAAGGGCTGAACCGACGCGTCCACAATGTGAACGCAATATCAATGTCGATCAGCGTGTTCAGCAGCAGATGAAAGCCGATGCAGCCGATGAATACGCCGATTTCTTCGGAGTGCGTTCGGAAGCGGATGTCCGTGCTGCGGTGTTACAGGCACAGCAGGTCTGTGAAGAATCCTACCTGTTTTATGATAAAGCCATTCAACATGTGCAAGCACATCCAAGTATTCGGGCTTATCGGACCTTTGAAACTTCTTTCTTTGGCATCTTCAAGTTTGGTACGGAAAACCGGGCTTTGCTTCTGGTCATCATGGTGGTCTTTGCTGCGATCAGTGCCACTCTAAAAACCCATCATATTGGCTTGCGTAGCCCGAGCACGCGTATCGACTTTAAAGTTTATTCGGTCGCCATGCTGGTCGCTAATGCTTTCCTGGCATTTTCATCCTATAGCCAATATCAGTCCGTATTGAACTCGGGCGTGCCGATGGGGGAGATGAAGTACATTTACTGGTTGTGGATGATTCTGTTCAGCGCACTCACTTTGATCAGCCTGTATCAGGTGATCAAACAACCGAAACCGACGCGTGAGGGCGGCAGTTTTGGTCTGGCCTTTCTGAGTGTACCGCTATATGCCTATATGGCTATTACCACCGGAATAAATTTCACCTTCTTTATGGACTATCCAATGGGACAGGGGATTTACCTCGGTCAATTGGTAGAGTTTTCCAGTATTTTCCTAAATCTGGCCTTGTTTATCTGGGCCGGTATGTTGCTGAAACAGACCCGTGTCGTGGACATGTTCCTGAATATTCTGCGTCCATGGAATCTGGCCCCTGAAACCCTGACCTGGTTAATCTTGCTGGCAGCTGCATTACCGACCGCCTATACCGGAGCATCAGGGATTTTCGTAATTGCCGCAGGTGCGATTATTTATAAGGAAGTCTGGAATGCGGGCGGACGCCGTCAGTTTGCATTGGCCGCCACTGCAATGTCTGGTTCACTGGGCGTGGTTTTACGTCCTTGCTTGCTGATTGTCGTGGTGGCATCACTGAATAAAGAAGTGACCACCGACTTACTCTATCACTACGGGATTTATGTCTTCCTGCTCAGTTCGACTTTATTCCTGGTAATTTCCCTGTTCTTTGCAGAAAACAAATTCCGGATTGCTGCACCTATCGTGGCTGCTCCTCAATCCGGTCGCGCCTTCATTGCGATTATTCCATATATCGTGATTTTCATTCTGATCTGGTTATTCTATAAATATGCCTTGTCGACTGACCTGAATGAATTTACCGCACCAGTGATGATGCCAGTCATTCTGCTGATGATTGTCTTGTTCGACAAGTTGCGTCATGAACCTGCGCCGTTGCCGGCAGTGGGGCATTGGGATGAAACTTTGACCGCAACTTTAAACTCAAGATCGGCACCTGAACTGGCGACAGCCGGTGCCGCAGCCAATGCAGAATATCGTGAGGCTGAACATAGTGAACAACCAGGCAAAGAATTGGCTGTTGATCATACTGTGCAGCGTTCAAAAGCGACTGAAATTTTGCGTAATGTCGGTTTCTGGAAGTCTATGCATATTTCGACCAGTGAGACGGTGGGCCATATTGGTGCCTTGGTCATTCTGATGGCACTTTCGGTGAGTGTGGGTGGCTTGCTGGAACGTATTGAAATTATGGAAGCCTTCCCGACCGACATCAGCAGTACCATTCTGGTGATTTCCCTGATTGTCGGCTTGATGATTTTTGTCGGGATGATCATGGATCCATTTGGCGCGGTGATTCTGATCTCGGCGACCGTGGCTCCAGTGGCCTATCAATACGGCATTCATCCAGTACATTTCTGGATGATTACCCTGATTGGTTTTGAGCTGGGTTATGTGACGCCACCGGTTGCGCTAAATCATCTGCTGGCCAGACAGTCGATTGGCGATGCCGAAGTGGCCGAGGCGGATGCAGAAGTACGACACTTGTCTTTCTACTACCGTTATGAACGCTGGATTTTGCCGATGATAGTATTGCTGCCTGCGATGCTGATCATTGCCTATGTGCCTTATATGTTTAAGCTGTTCGGCTGGTATCAATAAAAGAAAAGCAATAAAAAAGCACTTTCGGGTGCTTTTTTATTTATTTGATTTAAATTCGTTAATCAAATTTTGGATGAATTCAGGCGCTTTTGTAGGATCGGGCTACACAATAGAATCGCACAGAAAATCAGCCCCAGCCCAATCACGCTATAGAGGTCCGGAACTTCCTGCCAGAACAGAAAGCCCCAGATGCCGGCAAAGAAAATCGCCACATAGTTGACCGGTCCAATCTGTCCTGCCGGAGCCAGCTTGTAGGCATTTGACATAAACAGTTGGCTGAAATTGGCCAGGATGCCGGCAGTAATCAGATAGCTGAGTTCTGTCAGGGTATAAGGTCGCCATAGCCAGAACATCGGAATCACTGAAATCAGGGTGCCAATAAAGCAGAAATAAAACACGATTTTTTCCGGAGAATCGGTTTTGGTCAGTGCCCGAACCGTGACAAAGGCCATCGCCGCCAGAAAGCTGGCACTCAAACCAATGACCGACATCAGGTTAATTAGACCCGAATCTGGTTTGGCGACACAGAGTACGCCGATGAAACCAATCAGAGCTGCGGCTAACATGCTTGTGGTGATTTTTTCCTTGAGAAATAGCCAGGCAATCAGCGGAATAAAAATCGGGGAAGAGTAGGTAAAGACCATAGCATTGGAGAGTTTTAAATGAGCAATTGCATAGAAAAAGCCGTACATGGCAGTCAGGCCGACCACTGCGCGCCAAGTGTGCATCCATAGTTTTTCAGTTTTGAAAAAACCAATGCCTTTATTGAAAATGAAAGGCAGGAAAATAAACAGCCCAACAAAATTGCGAAAGAAGACCACGGTAGCATTATCAACTGTTGTTGAGGCATAACGGATACAGACGCCCATGACTGAAAAGAGAAAAGCAGAGCAGGTCAGTAACAGAATGGCTTTAAGCAGATGCGGAGCGGCTGGGGCAGACATGGAAACAACTGAGCTAGAAGATCTGACGATATTCTAGCTGAAATGCTGTCGAGATTTACTGGCTTTGAGCAAGTTGTGCTTCAAGTAACTTGATCTGTTCCTCTTTCAGTTGGATCAACTGGTCGGCATCGCTATGCTGCGCATCCAGTGTGGCTTTTTGTTCATTGAGCTGAACTTGGATGTCATCTAATTTAGCCACTTCTTCTTTGGCCAAACTGGCATTCTCCGGCACTGGTGCATCTAACAGCTGATTTGATACCAGTGCTTTAGCTTCGATCGTCTCAGGTGCTTTCGCTGCCGCCGTATCTTCTTCAGTTTTCGCCGCAGGTTTTGCTGCCGGAACAGCCGCGATATCTTCCTGATGTATGCGTTCCGCTTCACCGGAAAAGGCATTCAACCACTGATATAGCAATACCAATGCAACGACAGTAACTAAAGCCCCCATAATCCCCATTAAAAGTTTGGGGTTATTTCTTTGTTCTACTGACATAGCTTGAACCTTGATTTTTATTTTACTGAACGAGGTTTAAACTGAATCACGCCAACTTCATCTGGAACAGCTGGTGTTTCTGGTTGATCAACATGTGTGGGACGATTTTCTTCATAACCACATTCAATACATTCGATCCATTCATCTTCACCAGAGGTCAGCATGACGACGCGATCTAACGCCTGACATTTTGGACATTTTGCGCCTGCAATGAAACGACGTTTAATGGTCATCATACTCACCTTGTGATCAACTTAAAAAGCTAGTTTAAGCGTTTTTAGAGGGGTTCGTCCAACCTTGATGACGCAGCAACGCATCTATTTTTGGCTCGCGTCCGCGGAAATTGATAAATGCGTCAAGTGCTGTGTCTTTTCCGCCAACTGCGAGGATATTTTCCCGAAACTGCTTTCCGGTAGTGGTATTAAAAATACCTTCATCTTCAAAGCGGTCGAAGGCATCACTGGCCAAAACTTCGGCCCATTTATAGGAATAATATCCTGCTGCATAACCACCGGCAAAAATGTGACTGAAGCTGTGCTGGAAACGGTTATAGTCGGTGGTCGGTAGGACCGCATGCTTTTCACGGATCTCATTCAGAGTAGCCTGAACCTGTGTTGCATTTAAAGCCGGATTGGCTCGGTGAATACTCAGGTCAAACAGGGCAAATTCAAGCTGACGCAGGGTTTGCATGCCAGACTGGAAGAAACGTGCATCGAGCAGGGCTTTCAGCAACTCTGCCGGCAAGGATTCTTGAGTTTCAATGTGCTCGCTGAGCAGATCCAGACTTTCCTGATCCCAGGCCCAGAATTCCATAAACTGGCTTGGCAGTTCGACCGCATCCCAAGCCACGCCATGGGTACCTGCTACCGCAATATTGTCCACTTCTGTCAGCATATGATGCAGGCCATGACCAAATTCATGGAACAAGGTGATGACTTCATCATGGGTCAAGAGTGCAGGGCGATTGCCGACGGGTGGAGTAAAGTTACCGACCATATAACAAATCGGTTTTTGCAAGCCATCACTGGTCTGCATACGGGAACGGAAACCGCTCATCCATGCACCGCCACGTTTGCCTTGACGTGCATACAGGTCAAAATAGAAACCGCCAATCACCTGACCCTGATCTTCTAATTCAAAATAACGTGCATCTGGATGCCAGACAGGCGCTTCACGTTCAATGACTTGAATGCCATACAGACGATTCACAATACTGAACAGGCCTTGCAGGATTTTTGGTGCAGGGAAGTAAGGTTTAAGCACTTCCTGTGACAAATTAAATTGCTGCATTTTCAGCTTTTCAGAATAATAGCCACTGTCCCACGGTTGCAGATCACGGATGCCATCTTCAGCAGCAATCGCTTTCAGTTCTGCAATTTCTTTCTCTGCTGGCGCGCGGGCATGCTCTGCCAGATCACGCAAGAATTCGTCTACGGCCTCTACACTTGGTGCCATTTTGCTGGCTAAGGACAATTCCGCATAATTATTAAAGCCAAGCAGTTTTGCCATTTCCAGACGCAAACTGAGAATTTCTTCGATCAGTGCAGTATTGTCAAACTCGCTCTGTTCAGCCTGATCTGACGCACGCGTGGTATAAGCTTTATAGAGTTCTTCACGCAGAGGGCGATTTTCTGAATGGGTCATGATCGCCAGATAAGACGGGAAATCCAGCGTAGCCACCGGTTGATCCAGCTCACGTTGCTGACCATATTGTTTTAACAGCTCAATATTATTTGAAGATAGACCCGCTAACTCATCTTCATTCAGCGGTCTGAAATAGGCCTGAGTCGCATCTAGCACATGGTTGGAGAAGTCGGATGATAATTGGGACAGACGAGCCGAAATTTCCGCATAACGTTTTTTCGCTTCACCCTCTAATGCCACCCCAGACAGTTTGAAATCACGTAAGGCCAGTTTAATGGCGCTTCGCTGCGCTGCCGGCAGTTCATTATAAATCGACGCATCATAAATATGCTGATAGGTCTGATAGAGCGCCGTATGTTGACCCAGTTGCGTATAGTATTCGCTAAGACCCGGTAAGAGTGCTTGATAGACATCACGGGTTTCGGCATTGTTCATCACGGCATTTAAATGTGACAGGATGCCCCAAGACTCACTCATATTGTTTTCAAGCGTGTCGACATGTTCCAGAGTAGCCAGCTGCTCCTGTACTGAAGTAGGTGTTTCGGTAAGTTCATTCAGGAACTTTTGCCCTTCAGCGATACAGCTTTCAATTTTTTGTTTTAGCTCAGCCAGCGTAATCTGATCAAATTGCGGAACAGGCAAAGTTGCCTTTTCTAAAGTCATGTCGGTCTGCCAAATTAATTTTCAGTGTTAGTTCTAGAAGTAAGGCTTCTTGATCGAGAAATCAAGCTTGACCGGTGATTTATTCTGAAGCAGGAGGTATCGAGATTTATTCAATCTCGTTCACAATGATGTCCAAGCTACTTTTACTAATGTTGAGTTATAGTTCAACTGATTGGTGTTGCTCGCTGAAACTCCGAAACAGATAGTTTAAGAATAGGCAGAATTCCATAGTCTGTTTCAAAGAAATAGGAAATATGTCTTTGCAGATTTTTGAATTTCACTGCTTGAGTGTAGATCAAAATAGGAGGCAGTTTTCCTGTCAGTTTTGTTTAGAAATAGGGAAGGTACCTGATCAGACTGATCTAAGTTGATGATTCGATGCGGTAAGTATTTTTACTCTAATCGTATTTATTCTGGATAAGGTTTAAAAGAAAAAAAGAGCGCCGTAGCGCTCTTTTTAAACCATCAAAAATTATTCAGTCTTGGCTTTTGCATTCGACTTTTTCTTTTTGACCTTGGCCTTTTTCTTTACTTTATCTTTAACCTTTGCTTCAGACTTTCCTGCAGATGGTTTAGCAGACTTTTTACTGTAAGAGCTGGGTTTTCCTTTTCCTTTTTTGCGTCGTATGGGTTGTTCTCCATCGGCGCTCAAGTTGGATTTAGATTCACGTTCATTATTGCCAAACACTTCTTCTGTCGCTGCTGGACGTGATACTGGTTTTTTCTCACTCACGCGCGGTGCACGGGCACGAACTGCACGGCCGGCATGACTGAGTTGTTGCACCAGTTCAAAATCGATCTTACGTTCTTCCAGATTGACACCGGCAACCTTGATTTTGACTTCATCGCCCAGACCAAAGACCTGACCACGGTTCTGGCCGATCAGATTCTGGCTGCTTTGATCAAAGACAAAGAAGTCATCGCCTAGCTGGCTGACATGCACCATACCATCGACATACAGGTCTTTTAGCGTGACAAACAGGCCAAATTCTGCCGTTGCACTAATAATGCCGACAAATTCTTCACCCAGATGCTGCTGCATATAATGGCATTTCAACCAGGTCGTTACCGAGCGTGATGCTTCATCTGCACGACGTTCTGTGGCAGAGAAATGGTCACCAGCTTCATCTAAAGCACCACCTGAAAGTGGAGATGGCTTGTTATTTAAATGTGCTTTGATTGCACGATGCAATAACAGATCCGGATAACGGCGAATTGGTGAAGTGAAATGTGTATAGGCTTCATAAGCCAGACCATAATGGCCTGCATTACTCGCACCATAGTAAGCCTGCATCATGGAGCGTAATAACACCGCATGAATACTTGGTGCATCAATCCGTTCTTTGGTCGCTTCAATCACCGCCTGATAATCTTTCTGAGTCGGCTGTTCCGGGAAATTCAAACCCAGCAGCTTGACGAAGTCACGGACTTTCTGGATACGTGAGAACTCTGGTGGCTCATGCACACGGTACAACATTGGCATTTCATTTTTCAATGCATATTCTGCGGCTGCGACGTTGGCCAACAACATACATTCTTCAATCAGCTTATGTGCATCATTACGGCTACGCGGCAAAATTTCTTTAATTCCGCCTAGTTCGTCGAAGGTCATGTAAGTTTCAACGGTTTCAAATTCCATGGCATGACGTTCAGCACGTAAACCTTTAAGAACTTGATAAAGCTGGAACAGGGTGTTGATCGACTTGCGAACTTCACGGTCTTCGGTAATCGCCTGGCTGTCGCCTTCCAGATACTGTGCGACCTGATCATAGGTCAAACGTGCCTTGGAATGCATGACAGACGGATAGAACTCAAAACCGGTGACTCGGCCAGCACGTGACAGTTTTAAATCACAGACCATACATAGGCGGTCAACGTTCGGATTTAACGAACACAGGCCATTCGACAATGCTTCAGGCAGCATCGGTAAAACGAAGTGCGGGAAGTAGACTGACGTCCCGCGTTCCTGCGCTTCATCATCTAGCGGTTTGCCTGGACGTACATAATGGCTGACATCGGCAATGGCCACGACCACACGATAGCCACCACCCGGACGTTTTTCGGCATAAACCGCATCATCGAAGTCACGTGCATCTTCACCATCAATGGTGACCAAGGCTAAATCACGTAGATCCACACGACCTTCACGGTCTTTGGCCGTTGGCTCTTTAAAGCTCTCGGCTTCTTTAACCACTTCTTCCGGGAATTCATAAGGCAAACCATATTCTAAAATGGTTTGTGGAATAATGATTTCAGTATCGGCCTTGTCTGCCATGGACTGCACAATATGTCCAGTCGCGAATTCTTCACGGGTCGGATAGGTATCAATCGCCACACGAATAGAGTCACCCAGATTAGCCTGGGCATGTTCGATCAGTTCTTTTTCAAGGGTGATTGGCTGATGCGCATTTGGGTTGGCTGGCTGGATAAAGTATTCACCATCATATTCTGACACTTTACCAATGATCTGTTTGACACGATGCTGCACAACTTCAGTAATATAGCCCCAGGCTTTACCTTTACGGTCTACCGAAGTCTGACGCACTTTAACGCGGTCACCATTAAAGACCAGGCGCAGTTCACGCTCAGCCAATAATAAGTCGTCCTGGCCGGAAATGTTGGCAGTTCCCATCCCCCGGGAATTGATATAAACCGTCGCTTCGGATTCAGGTTGCTCGACGGCAATCTGAAACTTGTAGCCGTCTTTCATCAGTTGCCCGTCACGCACCATCGCAATTAAACGATGGCTTAGGGCATCAATACTTTTTTGATCTGCAATTTCAAAATGTTCGACCAGGTCTGCATGGGACTGGGCATTGTTCTTTTCGATGGTTTCTAAAATGAGCGTGCGGCTAGGGATAGGGTTGTCATAACGTTCGGCTTCAGCTTTTGCTTCAGGATCGACCCAGTTTTTCATCATGTCTTTAAATTTATCTTAGGAGATAGGTTTAGCATAAAACATGTGTGCGCAGACTGCACGTAAATGATTGCAATAATCCATTTAAGTTTTCAATTTTCTGTTAATTTTCGATAACTGGAAATTTATGCAGTTTTTTTGCCATCAAAATGCACGAAAAATCGAGGAATTGCTTAAAAAGTATTTAAACGAGCAAAAATATGCACTTTTTTTTGATGCTGCGCTTGCAGTGCCATGCCGAAATTTGTATTATGGCCGCACGTTACGGTGAGATGGGTGAGTGGCTGAAACCACGTCCCTGCTAAGGACGCATACGGGTAACTGTATCGAGGGTTCGAATCCCTCTCTCACCGCCACGCTTACTTATGTCGCGCGCTCATAGCTCAGCTGGATAGAGCACTTGGCTACGAACTAAGGGGTCGGGAGTTCGAATCTCTCTGAGCGCACCAAGTAAGTTAAGCAAAAAAACGTATTGCCAACCTAGGCACACAAGTTACGCGCTCATAGCTCAGCTGGATAGAGCACTTGGCTACGAACTAAGGGGTCGGGAGTTCGAATCTCTCTGAGCGCACCAACTTGAACAATTAACCGCACATGTTGCGGTTTTTTTGTGTCTAAAATTTACAGAAACACCAGACATTACATGCTAAAAATAAGTCTCAGGCGAGTGAATAAAAATAAAGGCAGTCGTGATGAGAAAAATCATTGTCCAGGAGTTTTTGACCCTCGATGGCGTGATGCAGGGGCCCGGCGGCCCAGAAGAAGATATATCTGGTGGCTTTCAATATGGTGGCTGGGTGGCGCCGTATTTTAATGCGGAACCTGATCCGGCATTTGATGTCATTATGCAAAAATGGATGCAGCCCTCCGATATTCTTTTAGGGAAACATACTTTTCAGATTTTTGAATCTTACTGGCTCACACATACTGAAGACTGGTTGGGAATTAATGACGTCAATAAATATGTCCTTTCTACCAGTCTGGAGGATTCCGACTGGCAAAATACCCTTTTTCTGAAAAGCCATTGATGAGGTAATCAAGCTTAAAGCATCAGGAGAGGGGGATATTCGAGTTTATGGCAGTGCTGCAGTGGTACAGGCGCTTTTTAAATATGAGCTTGTGGATGAACTTCGTCTGCTGACTTTTCCAATCATTCTGGGTGTTGGCAAACGCCTGTTTAGTCATGAATCAATACCCGCTGCTTTTCAATTGATAGATCACCTGGCCAGCTCAAATGGTATTGTGTTTACGCATTATCAAAGGGCAGGAGCATTAAAGACTGGAACAATAGGCGAGTGATAAAGCGTACAAGGGTGACGATTGTTTTATATTCGAATTCTATTCTGGCTGGATACCTGGTTGAGAATACTTAAGGTTGACCCATTGCGTAGTGCTGGAATTTTTTGGAAAATCCGGCTTCTTGGTTGAATTAATTAAGTGCTTTTAGCTCTAAATCCGTAGAAGTTTTCAGCAGAAAACTATAAATATTGCTGCATCGTTTAATTACTGTACATTCAGTTGTGATTTTATTAAAAAACACTTAACAAGACTGAAAAAGCTCGTATAATGCACCCCATCAAGACGTCGCGCTCATAGCTCAGCTGGATAGAGCACTTGGCTACGAACTAAGGGGTCGGGAGTTCGAATCTCTCTGAGCGCACCAATCTTGATAAAAAATCTGAAAAAACCGCACATTAATGCGGTTTTTTTGTGTCTGGAATGTGTGTGAATTTTTCATATAAAAAACCAATAACTCTCTGCATCCTTCTTATCTTAATTTTTGCTGAACTTTCAGTGCATAAACGGTATTGCCACCTACCGCAGGTAAAACATCGTGATAGGGCATGCTGCGCATAGCTCTTAATAAGAATGGCGCCTGATCGTGAATCTTCATGCTGCTGGTAATTTGAAATAAGGTACCTTGTGACTGCGGCAATAAGCGCATGCCACCTTTCACAAACTTCAAGTCGCCGCCATTGGCATTGAACTGGTTTTGCAGGGAATCAAGCTGGTAAAAACGCATCTTGAAGTTAAATGGAATCTGAATCACCCCTAAACCCACCGAAACCTTATAGTTGGCATCCACACTTTGGGTATTGACTGGATTAAGTTCGACCTTCTTGATCTGCCGGGGGAAAAGTTGCTGGGTTGCTTCAGCAGCCAACCACGGCAGCAATTTTTCGACTGGATGCGCAAAATATTGATAGGTGCTGCTAAATCTTAAATTTTCTGAGGCTTTTCCTTCTTTAATCTGATAGTTCGGAAAAATGAAACTGACCGGTTGACCAGACTTTTGGCTGATCTGGGCAATTTTTTGTAGCTGTTGAGGGTTGAATCTAAGTTGCGGAATCGGAGTTGCTAGTGCTGCTGTATGCTCGATTTTAAAGCGTTGTTGTAGTGCTTCCAGCAGAAATGCATTGGTACTCGGCGGAATGCCGAGTTTGGCTTCAGGTAGCGCATTCAGGATTTTACTGAATAAAAAGCCTTTGGGCTGGTTCAGGTCGCCCCATTGGGTGACAGTCACCAGCGTTCTATGCGGACCCAGTGCAAACCACTCCAGTTTTCCTGCACCATAGAGAATTGGCGCATCAATAATTAAGGTGCTGATGCTGTTTTCACCCAGATGATGCTGCATCACTACGGTTTCTTTAAAGTTCAAGACTGGAATCAGGGTCGGGATATGAACCTGATATTTAACCTGCTGAATCGAACCCTGCTGCTCCAGCACTTTGGCCGACTTTAAGGTCGGAAACAGACCGACATAATTCGGATAATGTTGCAGCAATTTTTCAACCTGAGCTTCAGCCACAGGCAATACTACAGCCGCACTATAAAACTGTGTCTTGCTGGCTGCATTACTGTTTAAGGTGGGAAGCTGGGTTTTACTGGTTGGATGCGCATAAATCAGAATCCGCTCGCCGGTTAATTCTGCCAGTTGCTGGGCATTGCCCTGATAAGCACTCAGACTGCTTGGTATTTCGGCATTCCAGGGAATAATCTTGGCCAGTGCTGGGACAGAAACTGCCAAACAAACACCGATGAGCATGCATTGCTTTAATTCTTTCATTCAACATCCTGTTGCGTATTTTTTGTTTTAATTGCTGTTTATTTAAAACCAAATGTACGTATTTCCAAAGCAAAGTTATGTAATTGATGCGACAGGCCATAAGCGCTATGGATATTTTGGTATAGTATTGGGCAAGATTTTATTTTTGATGTGATGCTATGACTGAGTCAGCACCGACTTTATCGACCCGTTATTTTCTGACTTTAGAAGAATCTCAGGATGGTTTTGCCCTGGCGACTTTTGGCAAAAAGCAGATTTCACGTTTTCTGACCCCTTTGGTCAGTATCGGGATCATCATCTGGGGTTTCTCGATGGGCTTTGATGGCGTTGGACGTTATTACGTGGCTTTGGGTGCATTCTTCCTGATCCTGCAAGGCATCATGCGTTACTGGTTCCTGCCGATGATGTTTAAACGCCAGTTTGTTAAATATCAGTTTGGTAAAAGCGAACAGGGTATTGATTTGTATCAGGACTATGCGGAAATTTTTACCAATGATCGTAGCAAGCTGGTGCCATATAGCGAAGTGCAGAATTTTGCTGTTGGTAAACTGACTTATATGCTGGAATTGAAAAACCGTACCGTGGTTATTGTGCCGAAGCGTGCATTTAAGGACGGCACTGAACAGAGTATGTTCGAGCATACATTTAAAAAATAATTCAGATATCTATAAAAGGAAAAGGGAAGTTTTGATCATGAGCACACGTCCATCCAAAATCGTTTGTGTGGGTCGCAGTTATGCCGATCATGCCAAAGAACTCGGCAATGCGATCCCTGATCGTCCGGTATTATTTATCAAGCCACCGAGTGCCTTAAGTTCGCTCGAAGCAGGCATTGAGTGGAATCCGGAATGGGGCAATTGTCATTATGAATGTGAACTCAGCTTGCGTATTGACCGGACTTTAAGCAAAGAAAGCGATCCTGTGAAAGCACTTGAAGCTGTGGGTGCGGTGACTTTAGGTCTGGACTTAACTTTGCGTGATTTACAGGATGATCTCAAGAAAAAAGGCCAGCCTTGGGAACGTGCCAAAGCCTTTGATGGCTCTTGTCTGTTGTCGGATTGGGTACCTGTCGCCGATGTAGTCACTGACTGGAAAGATGTGCATTACACACTGCAAGTCAATGATGAGCTGCGTCAAAAAGGTGATACTGCTTTATTGATTTTTGATATTGCGACCTTGCTGGCTGACATCAGTCAGGTCTTTACTTTGGAAGAAGGGGATGTGGTGATGACCGGTACCCCGGCAGGTGTTGCAGCATTGCATTCAGGCGATCAACTGAAAATGACCCTCAAAGGGCAGTCTCAGGATTATGTCTGGACGACTTTTGTGAAATAACCAAGATTTTGAATCAAAGGAGCCTATTGGCTCCTTTTTCATAGGCATAATTTTAATCATTAACAGTATAACGTTTGCGAAATTGATCTGGGGTGCTTCCCATCCAGCGTTTAAACATGTTGATAAATGCCGAGGCATTGGCATAGCCCAGATCAAAGGCGATGCTTTCAACGCTATGACCTGCATTTAATAAAGACATGGCCTGCATCACTTTCAGGCGTTGCCGCCATTCATGCAGTGACATTCCCAGTTCTTTCTGGCTATATCGCGCTAGCGTCCGCTCGGTTAAATTGACGCGTTCGGCCAGTTGCCGCAGCGAGCTCTGATCTGCCGGATGCTGATGTAAATAATCTAAAATCTGTTTCAGCAGTACATGTTCTGAATGCGGTAGATAACTGCTGACCAGTTGGGCTTGCTGGAGCTGATCGAGCAGTACCTGTAGCAGACGTTGATATTCAGCTGAATCCTCGAATGCTGGATGGTCTTGCTGATGTAGTTGTTTCAGGTGGGTAAATAAAGCAGTGACCAAGGGGGCGCTGAGCAGGATGCCCGGTTGAGTGGGCAGTTGGCTACAAAGTGATTCATGCACATACAGAGTGCCATGAGAAACTGCGGTACGGTTCAGACCACGATGCTCTAAATTCGGTGGGAGCCAGATGCCGTGAGGTGAAGGCGTCACATAATTTATATGATTAATATTCACTTCCATCACTCCATGAAAAGCATAGACAAATTCTCCCCAGGCATGGCCATGTAGCGGATAAACAGATTGCGCAGGATCCTCCCTGAAGCTGATCCACAGAGGTGCTTTAATCAGATCATGGGTCGGAAGTTGCTTGAGCGAAGCTGAATCTGCTTGGATTTTTTTATGCATCACCGAAATTGCCTGAATAACACCATCATTTGTCTGTTTTGAAGTATATCTTTTATTTCTGACACTTTTATAGTGTACCTTCCAAATGAGCAACAGGACCGTATGTGAGCCAGCGTCAGGCATTAGATGCCAAAGCATCTGCCATCATGTTTGTATTGTGTATGTTGTGGGGTTTACAACAGGTGGTACTGAAGTGGGCCGCGAATGATATTTCAGCCCTGATGCAAATTGCCTTGCGTTCAGCCTTGTCTGCGCTGATGGTTTATCCCTTGATTCAGCAAAGCGTACGCCGTCAACTGTGGAATGCACGCTATTTACCTGCAGGATTGCTGGTCGGTGTGTTGTTTGCAACCGAATTCTATCTGATTGGTGAGGCACTGCGTTATACCTCAGCCTCGCATACGATTGTTTTACTCTATACCGCACCGATTTTTGTGGCTTTGGGTTTGCACTGGAAATTGCCGGCAGAGCGTTTGTCTGCTGTGCAATGGGGCGGAATATTTCTCGCCTTTAGCGGAATTGTAGTCAGTTTTCTGTTACGTCCACAAACGGGGTCAGGTCTACAGACTGATGCCTTGTGGGGAGATTTTCTGGCCTTGCTTGGCGGCGTATTCTGGGCAGCCACTACAGTCAGTGTACGTCTGAGCCGGCACCTGCAACCCAGACTTTGTTCTATCAATTATTGATGGGTGGAATCCTGTTATTGCCTCTGGCTGTTCTGACTGGGCAAGCAGCTATTCAATGGACGGTGTTGTCTATTTCCAGTCTGATTTTTCATACCGTACTGATTTCCTTTGCCAGTTATCTGATCTGGTTCTGGATGCTGAAACATTATCTGGCATCACGGTTGGGGGTATTTTCCTTTTTGACCCCTGTATTCGGCATGCTGTTCGGCGTACTGATTCTGGATGAACATATCGAAATCAATTTTATTATCGGCACCTGTATGGTCATGCTGGGTGTGATTCTGGTGAGTTTGCAGGGATGGCTGAAAAAACCGAATATCAATAAAAGCATTCAAGAGCAAGCATGAAAATCTGGTCTGTAAATTTAGCGACCTGGATTGGTCTGTCTTCTATTCTGATCTGGGCCAGTCTGGTCGCCGTAGTGAAACTGATTACTGAATCCACCAGTGCAGTGCAGGGGATTGCTTTAATTTATAGTTTTAGCAGTCTGGCGATTTTTGCGTTCACCGGCTTTCCAAAAATCACGCAAATGTCCAAGCGTTATCTGCTCGGTTGTGGCGCTTTATTTGTGGCTTATGAGATTCTATTTCTGGTTGCTGTGGCATGGTCGGATAATCGTGAACAGGTGATGCTGATTGCCATGATCAATTATCTGTGGCCACCCTTGATGATTGTTTTTTCGATTTTTGCCCGACAGTTGCAGGCCCGCCTCTGGGTGATTCCAGGCTTTCTGCTCGCCGTAATAGGACTGATGCTGGTGGTCAATCCAGAAATCACTAATCTGCCGAAGTTTATGCAGGTTTTAGCTGAAAATCCTTGGGCTTATGGCTTTGCCTTTCTCGGCGCTTTGTTATGGCCTTGCTACTGCGTTCTAACTAGGACCTATGGCCGCGGACAAAATGGTGTACCGATTTTCTTTTTGGTCGCTGTAATTAGCTTATGGTTCTTACATTTAGGATTAAACGAACCTTTTATCATGCCCACATTCAAGCTATGGTTGGGAATTGCAGTGGTGGGTAGTCTGATTGGCATCGCCTATAGTAACTGGAATCAGAGTATGCAGTTCGGCAATATCAAGGTGCTGATTTTAGCCACCTATTTTATGCCGATTCTTTCTTCGGTCATGTCAATGCTGATTCTGGATGTCAGACCCGAACTCAGTTTTTGGATCGGGACGGGTTTGGTGACTGCAGGCGCTATAGTCTGCTGGAAATCTACCGCTATCAGTTAAAAAAAATCCTCTCAAGCGAGAGGATTTTTTTATTTATGTCGGAACAGTTCGGACAATGGAAAATTGAGTTTTTCTTCCAGATATTGATCGGTTTCCTGTAATCTAGGTGAGAAATTTTGCATCCAGATGTCATCAGTCTGGGCATTGGTGAGATGGTTTTTGCGTGGCAGTGGATAGGGTAATTGCAGATAAAAATTCCAGAAGCTGACCTGATCCAGATCGCGAACCAGCACATATTCATTCTCATCGGTGCGTTTGATTAGATTCTGCTTTTCAAACATGGCGACATAGCTCGGCCAGCGGCCAATTTCATCTCGGCCCAGCACTTCAAGCGCTTGTGCTTCACTGATGCTTTCACCGGTTTTCTGTTTTTTATAAAAGAGTTCTAACAGATCTAGCAGCATGACGATGGGATGGCGTTTATTGTCCTGCCCAGATTCAAACGCCGTCAGGGCATAACTAATTTCAACCCCCAATAACACAATGATCCACGACAGATAAATCCAGAGCAGGAAAATCGGCACGGCGGCGAAGGCACCATAGACGATCTCATAGCTGGTAAAGTTTGACATGATATAGCCAAACAGATTTTTCAGCAGCTCAAACACCACGGCACTAAATAGACCGGCAATAAAGGCAGATTTAAGCGGTACACTGCGATTCGGGATGGTCCAGTTCAAAATGAAAAATCCGAGTACAGTCAAAGAAAAGGAAATCGCCCAGAGGACAAAAGCGCCATCAAGCTCATAACCGGCAAAGTTATTGCTAAGAATGCTCATGGATGCCACGGTCGAAGAAATCACAAATGCACTGCCGAGTAAAATCGGCCCGAGCGAAATGATGGTCCAGTAACGCATAAAGCCCATAATTCCGCCCCGCGTTTCAGTCACGCGCCAAATGCGGTTAAACACCGTTTCGATACTGCTGAGCATCAATACTGTCGTCACAAACAAGAACAGAATACCAATGATGGTGAGATTGCTGGATTTATCGGTAAAGGCATTCAGGGCCTTATCAAAGGCAATTGTAGTTTTGGGTAAAAAATTACTATAGATCAGTTGTTGCAATTGCTGCCGCGCAGGTTCCAGCGCTTTAATGGAAGAGATAATTACCAGAAAAACCGTCAGCATCGGCACCACCGCAAACAGGGTAGTGTAGGTCAGGGAACCTGCCTGTTCGCGACAGCGGTCTGCTTCAAAGCGTCGAAGTACAAATAAAACAAATTGAAACCAGTGTTTTTCATAGAAAGGTAATTTCTTTAAATACTTAACAATCATCTGCATCCAATCTCAATTTTTTTAATCATCATGAATTTTCACCATCAGCTTAACCAAAAAACTTGCAAAGTATCGTATAGTTTTATTTTTTTAAGTAATGAATAAGAACCATGATGCAACCTTATGTCCTTGTTTTATATTACAGCAAATATGGCTCAACCAAAGAAATGGCGCATCTGATTGCTAATGGAATTGAAGCGGCAGGCGTGGCAGTAAAAATCAGGACAGTTCCAAATATTTCCAGTATGGTAAAAGTTGCTGAACCGAGTATTCCGGCAGAAGGGGATATTTACTGTACTCTGGATGATCTGGCGCAGTGTGCCGGCCTGGCGCTCGGTTCACCGACCCGTTTTGGCAATATGTCCTCTGAAATGAAATATTTTTGGGATCAGACCACGAGTCTGTGGCTGAATGGAGCGCTACACGGTAAACCGGCTTGCGTGTTTACGGCATCAGGTTCCATGCATGGCGGACAGGAAAGTACTTTACTCACCATGCTGCCGCCGTTATTTCATCATGGCATGATGATCATGGGGCTTAGTAACGCAACATCTGCACTCTCAAATACCAAAACTGGTGGTACACCTTATGGTGCTAGTCATGTTAGCGGCCCACGGCATGATCAGGGCTTGAGCCAGGATGAAAAAATTCTGTGTGAAGTACAGGGAAAGCGTTTAGGTGAAGTGGTACTGAAACTCAATCGAGTCTGAAAAACACTCACAGGAAATGAAGGATGAACTTCATTTCCTGAATTTTATTAGGCTTCTTTTTGATCTTTTTGATCTTTTTGATCTTTTTGATCTTTTTGATCTTTTTGATCTTTTTGACTAAATCTGTATTTGCATTTCAGACATTGATAATCCTGAAACAGATTACGGTCGACAGAAACCCCGGCTTTTTTCCCCAGAAAATTACCGACCACACCGCCGGTAATCCCGACACTGATTGCACCGACAAAAGTGCCTACGGTTCCGCCGACAATCACACCTAAAGGTCCGGCTACTGTACCAATTGCAGCGCCAATCGATGCACCTGAAGCAGCGCCACCTACAGTCCCTGCAGTTGCACCCGCTGAACTCATGAGAATGCCGCCAATTTTCTTTAAATTCTGTTCATGATCGCGCTGTTCGATATCAGCTGAGCCACATTTAGGACATTGCATAGATTGTTCCATCAAGGATTGAGATGTGCTTGTTTTAGGTTTGTCGGGAATAGGATGTGTGCCCTGATCAGCACTTATTCATAACATACAACAACACACTAGATAAGTTTTGAATTCGCAAATCAGAAACATTGCATACTCACTTGATTCTAGTTGAGTTCACGCTAAAACATTGTATTTCAGCTGTAAATATATGCCTTCTTGGTTGATTAACGCAATTCTTAACCTGTCATTGAGGAAATGGCAAATCTCAAGATCATCAGAAATGTTCTTCTCTCATCAGTCTAAATATTGCGATCTTAGGTAGGCCATTTCTGGATTCGAAATGAAAAAGGAAGGGAAGTCGAAAAATATGTAAACGAGTTCTTATCAGTTCTATTCAAGTTTTCAGCCAAAATACACCTGAATATTGGCGTTTCTTTATAAGTCACCTTCATTGTAATTGATTAATTATATTTTAAATAAATCGTGACATTTATCCTTATTAAATAGAAGTTCTAATAAAATAAAAATTTACGACCTTTAAAATATAAAAAGTATAATAATTCTAATCTTTATTAGATAAATTTTTGATTATTGATAATATAAAAAATATATTATTTTAATCAAGTTTTTTGGATGAATTTTATATTCAAAAAAAATTTATATAATGATTTCTTACAAATCACAAATAATAAACAAATATATATTAATTTAATAAAAACAATAATTTATATTTTTAAATAAAACAAAAAAATAAGTGAATAGGGATAAGTTTTACATTTTATAATTTTATGTGATTTAATATTTTTCAGATAAATTTAATCTTACTTAAATGAAAAATTAAATAAATATCTTAATTCAGAGGATATTAAGATTATGAGAATATTAGTTATCAATCTGGGTTTATTAGGTTTATGTTTTCTGAGTAACGCTTATGCCACCTCTGATGAGTGGACTCAGCGTTGGAAATCATCCAGTGCCCGTTCCAATGAGAATCTAGTTCAAGCCAATCTGATCGAACTTAAGGAGTCAGACTATTATTCCGGATTAGGTAAAACCACTGTTCATAGCACCTCGACCACTTCCATAGGGACGGTAAATACCCCGACCAACAATATCAATGTAGAGGGTACAGACAACAATATTGATATTACGAGTGAATTGCTGAATGAAGCACCAGTCAATTCAAACACCAACCAAAATCCTCAGCGCTGTCTTAATTTAAGTAACAGACCAGGAGAATCACAATGCTGAATTTCTCCTCGACCAGAAGACATATATCTTTCATGAGCGCCACTGTCCTTTTCAGCTCTTTTTTAACGGGCTGTACAGGCTTGGCACCTTCAAACAAGAAGCCAGTTAGCCTGGTACAAGGCCCCCCAATTACCGATATTTTTACCCCTTTTGATATGGCTTTATCCTGCCTAAAAGGACAATTACGTAGTGATGTGAGTTTCTCCGTAGGGGCAATTTTGGATCAAACCGGTAAGGATGTAGTTACCAATGGTGGCAGCGGAAAAATGGTGACCCAAGGTGCGGGAGATATGGTGCAATCTGCCTTGTTTCAGGCAGGGGTAAGCTTAATGAACCGGCGTGATCCCCGGATTATCGAAAGCGAAGCCAAGTGGGGCATTCGTGATCCCAGACAAATCCAGGCCTCTGATTATTATGTGACAGGCAGTATTAACAGTCTGGATTTTATTCCGGGTGGTGGTTTTGACATGCAGATCGCTGGTGTCGGTCCGAATTATAGTCAAACCCGGATTATGGTCGGTCTGGATTTATCTTTGACCGATACCCGTAGCAGTAAAGTCGTCGGCAATGTTTCATTGCAGAAGCAAATTGCTGCACAGGATTATGGCTTGAGTGCAGGTAGATTCGCTGGACGTACACTCTTGAACATTCAGATTGGAAAAGGAGAACGGGAGGCAACTAACTTTGCCTTGCGCCAAATGTTGAATCTGGCCACTTTTGAATTGCTAAGTCAGGTCGTCCCGCCCGCCGTATTTGAAAGCTGTCGTGCGCAGATACCGCCAGAGTTCGGTCAATTGAACTTAACCCGAAGTTCTGTGGCACTGCATAAGTACAAGAAAAGCCAGCAACAAAATAGTACAGCTTCAAGTAGCGCTGTTCAGGAATCAGCATCACGCCAGGCAGACTCATCCAATGAAAAAAATAAGTCAACCAACTCCCCAAGCAAAGATACGAAACCACCTAAACAGAAAGAGTCCGAGGTGATTCAAAACCCTGAAGCAGAGCCTGAAATGAGTAAACAGGACTTGATTAAATATATCAGCAAGAAGCAGCGTCAACCTTCTTCAAATGAAAAGAATGAAGAAAAAGATACTCAAGAAAAGGCTGATAAAGAACAAGAAGATGAAAAAACCACAACGCTATGGGAGGCCAATCCTGAGGTGGTCGAAAATTACTGGTCTAGCACGCAGCGTGATTAAAAATATTTAAAAATGGGCTCGCTCCCATTATAAGAAGGAGTACTTAGCGAGAGGTACTTCAAAACAAAAGTAGGAAGAACAACGATGAAAAACACGATCAAAACAATCGCTTTATCCGTCGCCTTTCTGTCTAGCGCAGGTATGGCATACGCCCAAGATGGTGAAACACCTACTGATGTCACCGTAGATACAGGCTTACAAGCTACCCTGGATTCTATTTCTCAGCAGGTTGAAAATGGTTCTGCTTTGAATCTTGCAGTGAATACAGGTGATGTTGATGCAAGTGTCGATTTAGAAGCAATTGCAGAAGCTACAAGAGAAGCACCAGACGCCATTAGTTCAATTGAAGGTACAATTGAAACTACTGCGATTGGTGCCGCGAATACAGGTAGTATCAGTATTGAGCAGGGTAGCTACAATAAGGTGGTATCAGACATATCAGATGCAACGGATAACTACGACTACAGTGAAGTAACGAGTGCAACTAATAATTCTGAAACTCTAGAGGAGCTATCAGAGGTTGCGGATAGTTCAGATATCTCGGAAGTTGTGAGTTCGACACTAAGTACTGACTATAGTGAGGAAATCAATGAAACTTTAAGCAATTATAGTGTAGCGAATATTGCCTATAATGCGGGTGCTATTGATGCATCTGTCAGTGCTATTTCAGAAGGAACTCAAACTGCTATTAACAACAGCATCACAACTACCGCTATCGGTGCTGTGAATAGCGGTAGTATCACTGTGACTGTTAAATAAACTCTTTTTTCGAGGTGAACACAGGTCTAACTATTGGCAGATAGTTAGACCTCTTTATTTTATAATAACATCCACATAAATTGTTGTTTATTCATCGGATAAAAAAGTACTTATTTGTTTGACACTCTCTATTTCAGAAATTAAATAGCCTGGCGCTTAAGATTAAGCCATTTATCTAGGATCAAATCTGGAAGAATCAATAAGAACTTAGGCTGAGCTCTGGATATTTTAAATTTATATCATCAGAAAAACACAATAAAAAAAGAGCGCATCAGCGCTCTTTTAAAATTCATTGGCGAGCTTAGTCGCGAACAAATTCAACTGTGCCATTTGTCAAAGACTTTACGCGTGCCAGTGATTCCACACGGTAGCCTTTTTCAAGCAGCAGGTCACGACCTGGCTGGAATGATTTTTCAATCACAATGCCAATACCAACTACTTCTGCATTTGCCTGGTGAATCAGGTCTGCAAGACCTAAAGCGGCTTGACCATTGGCCAGGAAGTCATCGATCACTAAAACTTTATCGGTTGAGCTGATGTGTTTATTTGAAATCGCGATTGTGCTTTCAGTCTGTTTGGTAAATGAAAAGACTTTAGAACGATATAAATCATCTTTCAGGGTGAGAGACTGGTATTTACGTGCAAAGATTACAGGTACGCCAAGCTCTAGTCCGGCCATTACGGCAGGTGCAATACCTGATGCTTCAATCGTAATAATTTTGGTAATACCAGCATCCTTAAACAGACGCGCAAATTCTTGACCAATCAGTTGCATCATGACTGGATCAATCTGATGGTTTAAGAAAGAGTCTACTTTCAAAACTTCTTCAGAGAGGACGATGCCTTCAGCCAAGATTTTCTGTTCTAGTGCATGCACGGGAGAATCCTCAAGAGCAGGTGCTTTTTCAAGCAAAAGCGTATTGTAAAAAGCACCCGGAAAAAATCAAGTGAAATTCGCCAAAAACTTAGTTGCTTGCACCTTTATAGTCAGTTAATAGCAAACCATAGGAGGTTTTCTTGTCGACATGCGAAACTTTGACTGGAAGATAGTCAAGTTTTGGCGCCAACCAGAAGATGGTCTCACGGCCTGGCTTGTTATGCTTCATCACCACTTTAATGGTATTAAAAGATCCGTATTTGGTACTTATAGTCTCTGAACCCTGTTTGACAAACTTACGGCCTTCAATTTCTTTGGCATCAGCGATATAGTAATTTGTTTTCAGGCCTGAATTTTTTAAGTCTTCACGAATTTGCAATTCTGCATTCAACTCATCCAGAACATCTGCTCTCCAGGCAAAAGAACGTTTTTCATCGTCTTTCTTGGTACTGATAGTTTTGCTGGAAGGATTAAAATTAATACTCATGGTGTTGTTATGCACCAGTACTTTACTGCTGCGACTGAAACTGCTTGATCCGATCTTGCCATTATTAAAAGTAAAGCGGCTGGTTTCGGTTGCAGAGGCAATCCCCCCGGCTTTTGCAGCAAAGACATAAGTCCAGTTATTGCCAGATTTACTTAGAGTCCGTGTTGCAGAACCCATATTCTTGCCATTATAGCTAAATTGATAACTGGCCTGGAAAGGAGTCATGGCAAAAGCCTGGCTAGAAATACCAGTGAACAGTATTGCGCTGCTCAGACCCGTGGTCATCACTAAAATTTTGAATACAGTCTTCGCCATCAGTTATTTTCCTATATTGATTCAATTGGCAAAACATATCACTTATTGCACCCTTTATTATTTGGGCAAAATATGGAAGTTGAAGGGATATTTCTGCCAAAAATGTATATTTCATGTAGTTTTATGGAACTTTTGTTCAAAGACTATGTTCGGCATAATTTAAGAAGGATCTTTCTGTTTAATGGGGGTGACCCGGTTGTCATCCATCTCGTCTTCATCCCAGTTCTCTTCCTGATCTTGGGAGAGTTTTCTAAACAGGGCGGCTAGATTGACGTTGCCAATCACCACCAGTTCGGCTTCACGAAGTACTGCGTGATTCACATGAACTTTGCCCAAGGTATCAATGACCGATCGGCTTTTGCCTAACCAGCGATTTAAATCCAGATAGAGCAAGTCATCGATGACTTTAATCACGCCCAGTTTTTCCAGAATCATTCCCAAAGGATCTTTATTCAAGACACGTTGATAGAAGAACAAGCCAAAACGCACGCCAAGTTTATAAAGCATATTCGGATATTTGGCTTCAATCAGCTGGGTATCACTAATTTGCTCGAACACGATCAACTGGGTGGTTTTATTCAGTTCCATCTGTACCAGTTTCAAATCAACCGATAAAGTGACAATCAGGCCTTTATAATCCAGTGTTGCGTAGAGACGCAGCCAGTCTTCATGTAAATCTGCGTGTAAGTCTTTCAATGCATCGACATTGTCTGTGACAAAGCGCTGAAAGGTTGCATTTAGGAAGACTTGCGATAGGGGAAATTCACGCTCATCTTCAATAAATCCTTCCGCCCTCTGATACACTTGGCGGATTCGGTTGGAGATATTGGAAATTAGCGTTTGCATACTGAAGCGTCCTGGCAACTTTATTTTTGACTCGGGATGTATCTTGTCGAATTGTATGAAAAATACAAGCGTTCATGCTTGAAGTTTAGCAAAATAAATAGCACCATTTTTATAGTTTTAGTTATGTAACGTTGAAGATTTGATGGATTTGGCATTTTAAAAAGATAAATGACGAATCCGTTTATTTTTAATCTTTCAAATACTTTTTTGGGGAGCTGAACTCATTATTGAGTTTAGGCGAATGTGAAAAAACGATGATACTCATGCCTCTGGTCAGAACTTGGTGGAAAGATCCAGTGTTTAGCAGTGCGTTGCTTGCCGCAGGCATTCTGCATTTGATCGTGCTGACACTGGAATTTGGTATGCCGCAAGATCGGGATACCAGTACCAAAGAAATCGCGGTCAGCTTGCGCCAGACTGATGAAAAAATTGAGCATGCTGATTTTCTGGCCCAAACGGACCAGCAGGGTTCCGGCCAGTTTAGAGAAGCTCATCGCATGTCGAGTGATATGCCATCGCCGTTAATGGAGCAACATGCAGGCGAAGAACTGCAAGAAAGTCTGGATATGCTGCAACAGCAACAGGAACTCAGTTTTGAAGAAAAAGTCCTGATGACCACCTTGAGCTGGCAAAAGCAGGCGGAAGAAAATCAGCGTAAAAAAATGCAGGAGCAATTACAGAGCCAGTTTCAGGCCAAAGCGGCCATGGTCGCCAGTCTGGAAGCGCAATATTTACAGCGTCAGCAAAATTTCAGTCGTCAGCAAAAAATTAAGACTGTAGATGGGATTCAGTCCAAGCAGGATGTTTCGGCCGCCTATCTGGAAAAGTTCCGTGAAAAAGTGGAATTTTATGGCAACCGCTACTATCCGGAAGCAGCCAAGCAGCAGAATCTGGCAGGTGAAGTGCGTTTGATGGTGATCCTGAATCAGAATGGGGGGATTCGTGCCATTCGACTGATTGACAGTTCAGGACATGCCATGTTGGATGAAGCAGCTAAATCCTCCGTGCGTAAGGCAGCACCATTTGGTGCTTTCGACAGTAAAATGAAAGAAATTTCCGAACTGCGAGTGATTCGTACCTGGCGTTTTGACCCGGCAGAAGCGGAGTTTGAAGTGCGTTAAAGTTGATATTTACCAAGACCTCTCCCTAACCCACTCCTAATAAGGAGAGGGAACTATATCTATAATGTTTAACAATCATAGGATTCTAATGAATGTTCTCCCTCCCTCTGGGAGGGAGTTAGAGGGAGGGCAACTTTCAATAAAAAAAAAGCGAGCCTTGGCCCGCTTTTTTTATGAAGAAATTTTAGTTTTGTTCCAGATAAGGATTTTCAAAGCCCAGCTTGGCCAGAGTTTCGATTTCAATGCCTTCCATTTCTTCAGCATCTTCATCCGAGGTTTCATGGTCATATCCCATTAAATGCAAAGTACCATGTACCAGCATATGGGTGAAATGCGTCAATGGTACTTTCTGCTGTTCAAGCGCTTCAGCCAGTACCACAGGTATGCAAATCACCAGATCGCCAATGGGAAATGCATCCAGAAACTGTGCCATTTCATCTGGAAGTTCACTCGGGAAAGACAGGACATTGGTCGGTTTGTCTTTGCCGCGATATTCCAGATTCAGTTTATGACTTTCGTCATTGTCGACACAGGCAATTCCGATTTCGCAATTACTTTGAGTGCCGATATGACGTAAAGTGGTTTCTACAACTTTTTTAATATAGGCACGTTTCAGCACCAGTTCAGGCGACTGAAAGTCCTGTTGTAAGGAAAGACTAAGTTTCAACACAAATCCTTAAGTTTAAAGCTTAATGCTGTGCGTCGGCCGCAGCATCATTTTCAGCGATCAAGGCATCTTGACGTGCTTTTCGTTCGGCACGTGCTTCAGCACTTAAACGCTGCTGTTCACTGTCCCAGCCTTCATAGGCTTCAACAATTTTCTGTACCAGTTGATGACGTACCACATCACGCGAATGGAAACGGGTGATATGAATTTCAGGAATTTTATCAATCACACGCAAGGCATGTGACAGACCGGATTGCTGACCACGCGGTAAATCTACCTGAGTTACGTCGCCGGTAATCACGGCACGTGAACCAAAACCTAGGCGGGTCAGGAACATCTTCATCTGTTCTGGGGTGGTATTCTGCGCTTCATCCAGAATCACGAAAGAATGATTCAAGGTACGGCCACGCATATAAGCAAGCGGAGCCACTTCAATCACCTGACGTTCGATCAGCTTGGCCACTTTTTCAAAGCCAAGCATTTCATACAGCGCGTCATACAAGGGACGTAAATAAGGATCGATTTTCTGGGTTAAATCTCCCGGCAGGAAACCGAGTTTTTCACCGGCTTCAACCGCAGGACGAACCAGCAGAATGCGCTGGATTTCATTGCGCTCCAGCATATCCACTGCAGCTGCAACGGCAAGATAGGTTTTACCTGTACCGGCAGGGCCAATACCAAAAGAAATATCACTTTGCAGAATGCGCTGTACATAGCGTTTCTGGTTGGCACCACGCGGGTTGATCCGGCCTTTACGGGTTTGCAGCCAGACATTGTCCAGCCCCGTATGTTCCTGATCATCCAGATCTTGCTGAAGTTCACGGTCAGTCTGGCTGCCCTGAATCATCAGATGTAAAGTATCTGCACTAATCTGCTGACTATGTTCAGATTCTTCATGAAGACGTTGCAAGAGCATTTCGGCTCTCTCAACGGCATCGATTCCACCATCAATAATAAAACTTTCTCCACGATGGGAGATTTTGACGTCTAAACGTTGTTCAATTTGCTTCAAATGGCCGTTATAGGCACCTAACATGGCTTGTATACGGTCCATCGAAATTCCAGGAAAAGCTACTGTACGTCGAATCGCTGCAGTCAAGAGTGTTCCTTATGAAGTGTGCGTTATATGCTCTACATTACGCCACGTCAGGCTCAAGATTCAAGAGCTCACCATAAACTAAATTCAAAGTTTTAATTTCGGTAATTTCAATCTCGGCAAAGCGGCCTACCCAGGCAGGGTCACCAATAAAGTTAACATAACGGGTATTGTCCGCCGTACCGACCAGAATATTCGGATCTTTATCAGAAACTTTTTCGATCAGTACACGCTGGATGGTCCCGAGCATGGCATCCGTCTTGTCAATGCTTGAACGCTTAATCCATTGCTGAACTTTGGCCAGACGTTCTTTTTTGATATCTTCAGAGATCGTATCTTCCAGTTCTGCCGCAGGCGTACCCGGACGTTTTGAATAGATGAAACTATAAGAATGGTCGAAATCCAGATCCTGAATAAACTGATAAGTCTCTTCAAAGTTTTCATCTGTTTCACCCGGGAAGCCAATGATAAAATCTGAAGATAGGTGCATGTCAGGGCGAACTGCACGTAACTTTTTAATCTTTTCGATATAGACATCAATGGTGTGGTTACGCTTCATCGCTTGTAACACATCATTGGAACCGCTTTGTACCGGCAGATGCAGATGTGAAACCATTTGTGGCAGGTCACGATAGCACTGGATCAGGTCATCATTAAATTCCAGGGGATGCGAGGTGGTATAACGAATACGGCCAATGCCCGGAATATCTGCAACTAAACGTAACAGATCAGCAAAGGTACAGATATTACCTTCAAAAGTTTCACCACGATAACCATTCACGTTTTGACCAAGCAGTGAAATCTCACGCACGCCTTTTTCTGCCAGACCGGCAATTTCAGCCAGTACATCATCCAGTGGGCGAGAGACTTCTTCACCACGGGTATAAGGTACCACACAGAAAGAACAATACTTAGAACAGCCTTCCATGATCGAGACAAAGGCTTTATAACCTTCTACGCGAGGTTCTGGCAGAAAGTCAAATTTCTCGATGTCGGGGAAGGAAATATCCACCAGTTTGATTTTTTCTTTTTTCGGCTTTTCAATCTGTTCAAAATGCTGATCCAGCATTTGCGGCAAACGGTGCAGGGTTTGTGGGCCAAAAATCATATCAACATAATTGGCACGTTTCTGGATGTTATCGCCTTCCTGAGACGCCACACAACCACCGACACCAATAATCAGGTCAGGATTTTTATCCTTTAGTTTGCGCCAGCGGCCCAGCTCGGAGAAGACTTTCTCCTGTGCTTTTTCACGGATCGAGCAGGTATTCATCAGCAGAATATCAGCATCTTTAGGATCGCTAGTCAGCACATAGCCATGAGAATCGCCTAACAGGTCTGCCATACGGTGACTGTCGTACTCATTCATCTGACACCCTTGTGTTTCGATGTACAGTTTTTTGACTGAAGCATCGCTAACAGGGGTGTGCGCTGGCTGGGTAACAGTGTTTTCTGAGGCAGCTGGGGCACCATTCGGAATGAAGGTTTGAACCGTCATGTAGGCTCCTACAAGGTAATACGTTGAAAGAGTGAACGAACAGCCTGATTGATGCATCAAACAGGTGAATAAAAATTCAATTCACAGACTGAAATCTTGGAAAGGCGCATATTTTAGCAGGAAAGTCGCTTAAACTTATAGCCCAAATTAACTGTGGAAAAATATTGATTTATGGGCAAAAATTGTCTGTAGATTAATATTGCTTAATCATAAGGTTACATAACTGAACAATAGAGTTGGTTATAATCTTCAAACTAGCTCTTATGATATGCAACATGGGCAAAGCACAAAATCGATGATAGAAGGCAAAGGGATGTTGAAACACACTAAAACTATGTATAAATACTATAAATTAATTACTTTAAGTGTGGCATGTATCTGTTCAGCGAGTACACAGGCAGCAGAAGAACAATTTAATGATGCCTTGCGTGCAGTCAATGCAGGTAATACTGAACTGTTACAGCAATATCGTCTGTCTATGCAGAATGATGTCTTGGGCTATTATCCGGAATACTGGATTTTAAACCAGAATCTTGCTATGCAGCCTGTTAGCCAGATTATCAGTTTTGCCCAGCGTTACCCTCAATCCGCCATGGCTGAAAAGCTGGCAGCGGACTATGTCGAAGAAAAAGTAAAAATGGCAGACTTTAGCACTGCCCAACCGGTATTGCCTTATGTAACCAATGCCGATCCTGCCGAAGCCTGTGCAGTGGCACAAGTGCGTGCCAAAGCTGGCGATCAACTGGTCTATGCCGAGTTTAAAGAAGTCTGGTTAACTACCAATAGCCAACCCGAATCTTGTACTGGTTTAGGCCGGATGATGCTATCCAGTCCACTCATGACCTCAGAAGACCGTCAGCAGCGACTCTGGGGGCAACTTCGTGCCGGACAGTCAGGACAGGCGATTGCGACAGCGCAAGGCATTGGTTTAAATCTGTCTCTGGCACAACTGAATTCGATTCAGGCCAATCCCACTAATTATTTGTGGTCTGCGCCTAAAAGTACTGCGGCAGAGCATGCCTATCTGATTTATGCGCTGGGACGTCTGGCCGATAGCGATTTGGACTCAGCTTTGTCTATCGTCAAACGGACTGCCGAAGGTACACCAGTACAGGTACAACGCGCCTTATATCGTGCTGTCGGTTATATCGGTGGTACCACAGTCATGAAAAACAACTTCAACCGCGAAGTTTTAAATGCCTTGGATGCCAGTTATGGTTTGCCATTTAGCCCAGAAGAAGCCGAAATTTATGCACGTCAGGCCATCCGTTTTAGTGCCTGGGAAAGCCTGATCCGTGCGATTGACAGCATGAGCGTTAACCAGAAGCAGGAAGATCGCTGGCAATACTGGCTAGCCCGGGCCAGTGAACAGCGTGCAGATCGTAGTGCGAAAAAAACGGCAGAGAGTATTTATCGTAAACTGGCCACCGGAGATGACTATCACAATCTTCTGGCACGCGACAAGCTGGGGCAGGTGACTGCGAGTACACCAAATCCAGCGCAGCCATCCAATCAGGCTATGCAGCGCTTGAATCAGGATATTCATTTCCGCCGTGCTTTCACCTTACGTAATATCAGCGCCCCGGAGAACTATATTAACCGGGAATGGAACTGGGCAGTGCGTCAGGCTTATCTAAAGAAGGATGATGACCTGTTGCTGGCCGCGGCAAAACGTGCCATGGATATGGGCTGGTATGATCGTGCCATTTATGCCGCTGACCGTACCGCGAACAAACATAATTATAACTATCGTTATCCAATGCCACATCAGAATTACGTGGTCAGCCATAGTCGAAATGCCGGTATAGATCCGGCCTGGGCCTATGGTTTGATGCGTCAAGAAAGTCGTTTCAATACCGTCGCACGTTCACATGTCGGGGCGGGTGGTCTAATGCAGATTATGCCGGATACGGCCAAGTTGGTGGCGCGTCAAATGGGTGAGGCTTATAATCCGGCAGCACTCACCGATATGAATACCAATATTCGCTACGGAACATTCTATTTATCTACCATTCAGCGTCAGCTCAGCAATAGTCCAGTTCTGGCAACAGCAGGCTATAATGCCGGACCAAACCGTGCCCGCCGCTGGCAGCCAGAATTTCAGGGAATGGCCGCAGATCAATATACTGAAAGTATTCCTTTACTTGAAACCCGAGATTATGTGAAACATGTCATGACCAATGCCACGCATTACGGTATTTTATTAGGACAGGGGGCACAGTCAGTGGGTAAACGCATGCAACTGATACCATTACGAAATACACAATAAAATTAAAATTATTGGGGAATGGTGACTTATTCATGAAAATAATGAAGGATCGTCGAGTCTGGGCTGGATCGGTTGCGCTTGTAGTATTGGCCAGCAGTCAGGCAGCATTTGCTGCACCAACAGACTATGTCATGGATGTACAAATGGTCCCGGCCTTATGTAGCTTGTACCCGGAATATGCCAAGAAGCGAAAATGTCTGGAAGGTTATTCGCTGAATATCTCCGGCTTATATCCTCAGACTACATCACAAAATTGTACGACCAATAGCTCCGCGAAACTGTCACCACTGCAGTCCAAGGTAGTGGCCAGGATCATGCCGGATGACAATACCCGGACAATTTTATGGCGCAATATCGGTGGCTGCGTGCCGATGAATGCCAGTCAGTATTTCCGGACGATTATCAATTATGCAGATCGTCTCAAAGTTCCTGCGGAACTGACAGAACAGGAAAATATTACAATTTCTGTAGATACATTGCGGGCCAAATTCCTGAAAATTAATCCACAATTACCGGGCAATGCCTTGCGATTCAACTGCCAGCAGACTCAGTCAGCTAGCGTGCTTACCTCGATCAAGGTCTGTTATCGCCCCAATGGCAATTACAAATCCTGTCCTGCCAACATTATTAATACATGCCCAAAAACTGTCACAATAAAAGGAACATACTGAGCTTTTTTGCCGATTTAATTTATATTTCCTATCAGACTTTAGGTGAAATCCGTCCTCTTTTATATGCATCTGGCAAAGGATTGGAGTACAATCTTTCGCGTTTACGATTATTAGATTAAATACTAACTATTTAATCGCATTGAATATCCTCAATTGGAGATAATTAGATGAAGCAAGCAGTTCGTGTTGCCGTTACTGGCGCTGCAGGTCAAATTGGTTACAGCCTATTATTCCGTATCGCAAGCGGCGAAATGCTAGGTAAAGATCAACCAGTGATTTTGCAATTGCTCGAAGTTCCTTTTGAGAAAGCTCAACAAGCGCTTAAAGGCGTAATGATGGAGCTTCAAGATTGTGCATTCCCATTACTAGAAGACATGATCGGTACTGATGATCCTAAAGTTGCATTTAAAGATGCTGACTATGCGTTATTAGTTGGTTCACGTCCACGTGGTCCAGGTATGGAACGTGCTGACCTGCTTAAAGTGAACGGTGAAATCTTCATCGGTCAAGGTCAAGCATTGAACGAAGTTGCAAGCCGTGACGTTAAAGTTCTAGTTGTTGGTAACCCTGCAAACACGAATGCTTACATCGCAATGAAATCTGCTCCAGATCTTCCAGCGAAAAACTTCACTGCAATGTTACGTCTTGACCACAACCGTGCTGCATCTCAAATTGCTGCTAAAACTGGTAAAGCGGTTAAAGACATCAAAAATCTTACAGTTTGGGGTAACCACTCTCCAACCATGTATGCCGACTACCGTTTTGCAACAATTAACGGCGAAAGCGTTAAAGACATGATCAACGACCAAGAATGGAATGCAAATACATTCCTTCCGACTGTTGGTAAACGTGGTGCTGCGATTATCGAAGCACGTGGTTTGTCTTCTGCTGCTTCTGCTGCTAACGCTGCAATCGACCATATGCGCGATTGGGCTCTTGGTACAAACGGCGAATGGGTAACTATGGGTATTCCTTCTGACGGTTCTTACGGTATTCCTGAAGGCGTAATGTTCGGTTTCCCTGTGACGACTGAAAACGGTGAATACAAAATCGTTCAAGGTCTAGAAATCGACGAATTCAGTCAAGAGCGTATCAACTTCACGTTGAATGAACTTGAAGAAGAGCGCGCAGCAATTGCTGACATGCTTAAATAATTTGATCTTTTCAGATTAAGTTGAAAAAGCACTCCATTTGGGGTGCTTTTTTTATGCCATTCACTTTAATCAACAAAAAATAACAAGCTGTGAAGGAGAGACAACTGAGTTTTCGCTATGAGCCCTCTAAGGTAGAAACAAGATTATAGATAAAAAGATGGAGGTTCAGATGTTAGAGCAACGCGCTACCTTCGAACTTTTCTTTGAACAATTGGGTCTGGATTCGAGTCCGGAAGCCATTGATGAGTTTATTAGTACGCATCAAATTGGTATGGATGTGCCACTGCATAAAGCTCCCTTTTGGAGTAAATCACAGCATGACTTTCTGATCAGTCACTGGAAGAAAGATGATGACTGGGCCATTTTTGTCGATGTGTTAAATGAACAATTACATATTGAGGCAGAGGGTTCAGGTTCCTGTGACATACCGAGCCATAAATCAACCTAAGAATTCGAATCTCAACACGCTCATAATTTAACATTACGATGGAGTCTATTTATGCTTACGGAACAACAGTTAACTTTAGAATTATTATTTGAACAATTGGGTTTGCCTTCTGATGAAGCCTCAATTAATCAGTTTACCCATACCCATCAATTGCCATCTGAAGTCGCATTGCCAGATGCCGAATTCTGGAGTGAGGGACAAAGTGCCTTCCTGCGTGAACATTGGCACCAAGATGATGAATGGATTGTCATTATTGACAAGTTAAATCAGCTTTTACATGTGGAAAGCGACAAACAAAGCGTTTAAATGCATTCATACAAAAAGAAACAACAAACCTAGTCAAAGGACTAGGTTTTTTTTGTCTTATCTTATAAGTTAGATCTATAAATAATTACAATTTATCTGATATAAGGAGGGCGCGATGCTCGCAAAGAACCAACCATCCTTAGAGCTCTTGTTTTCTCAGCTCGGTCTCGCCAATAGTCCTGCGGCTATTGAATTGTATGTACGCACCCATCAACTGCCAGCAGGGCTGTCCTTGCATGATGCGCCATTCTGGAATAAAGCCCAGCGTTCTTTATTAATCAGCCATTTGGTACAAGATGATGATTGGGCAATTTGGGTCGATGAACTGAATCAGCAACTGCACATGGACGCTTATAGGCGTCAACCTGCTTGATCATTTTTCCTATATTTTTCTGATATTTAAAATAAGATGATATAGCTTGTATTAAAAAACGCCTCATTTGAGGCGTTTTTGTTCTTTGGCTTAATGCATTTTGCTTTTTAATATTTTGTTAAACCATTCGTGCTGACGATAATCATTAAATGCATGATGCTGCTGTAATAATTCCAGCTCAAATTCGGCAGTGGTGGTGTACTTACCTAACCAGTGGCGGGTCAGGGCCGGCTCATTTTTACTGGCACTGGCATAGGCCAGAAAGAAATAAATGTCCCCATGTTCATAACTGGCCATTGGCTTTAAAATTTGCTGAGTAATCAGGGCGAAATGGTGCTCTTTGGTCAATTCAAAAAACATCATATAAGCCTTGGCCAGATGCAAAGATAGGTTGATATACATGCGCAGCGGCATTTCTTCAAATTCTACCCGGCCTTGTTCCAGCAACACTACGGCTTCTTGCAGGAAATGTCGCTGTTCCTGACGCAGTTCACTTAAAGTCACCAGCTGTAAACGAAGATCAGCACGTTCAAGCGTTAATTCCGGCGTATTGCCTTTTAAATACAATTGGTCAGTTTCACCCAGACGTTGAATAATCTGTTTGGTCGTTAATCGCATCAACGCAATCCTCATTTCTCAATAATGGCTATATGAGGTTAAAAATTAAAATTTAAAGCGGCAGCGTGTCTTAGAGTAGTGAGGTATCACTTCTTAGCCAGGCGGTAATGGATAGGCGTTGCTGTTTAGAGATTAAAACTTCATGTAATAAATCGCTCTGGAACAGCGCCATTCGGTTCGGTTTTGGCTGGATAATATGCCACTGGCCATGTTTGTCCTGCAGGCGTAGTTCACCGCCCCAGTCCGTCTGCCATTGTCCATGTAAATAATACACACTGGAAATCATCCGGCCATTTTTATCTTGAGGATTGTCGCGGTGCAGGGTATAGAACTCACCCGCGTGATAGCAAGCGAAATGTGCTTCGACATCTTTGATGCCTAAATAAAACGCGCGGTTTAAAATTTGGGAAAATTGTTGAAGTGTTTGGATGTGTAGGTGGGAAATTTGAAATTCAGGTTGTAACCAAAGAATATGATCACTACGGATGTTGTTAACTACACCATTTTGAATGGCTGCATTACGAAATTCGTTTAAGTGGCTTAAGCATTCTTGGCTCACTGCATGTTGATATTCGCTAGAGTAAGCATCGTCAACAATACTAAAGCCATGTTGATCTAAATCATCTAAGATTTGATCAACATTCCAATCCCCTGGGATGATAACTGCTTCCATTTTTTCAATTCTCGATAGTGTGGTAAAAAAAGGTCCGCTATTTTAGTTCAATAATCGTTTCTGAACGAAATAGTTTTTCATGTTAAAATAGCAATTGATCTTAGGAATAATTGAAACATGAATTACCGTCACTCTTACCACGCAGGCAACTTTGCCGATGTCATGAAGCACGTTTTATTGCTTCAGTTGTTGACTCGACTGAATGCAAAAGACAAACCTTATCGCTATGTAGATACACATGGTGGTGCAGGTAAATATGATTTGTCGACTGCCGAAGCGCAAAAATCAGGTGAGTTTTTAAACGGTATTCATCGTCTTATTAAGCTGGATGATTCGATCAAGCGTAATGCACCTGAAGGCGTACAACAATACTTGAAAATTGTTGAAAACATGCGTGAAAACTTTGGTAAGGGTGCTTATCCGGGTTCGCCGTGGTTTGCGCTAGAAGGCATGCGTGAAATTGATAAAGCGACCATTTTTGAAATGCAGCGTGATGTATTCCAGCAACTTCGTCATAATATTTTTGACAAGCGTGCCGGTTTGCATGAGCGTGATGCATACGAAGGTCTGTTGGCAGTCATTCCGCCAAAAGAAAAACGTGGTCTGGTGATGATCGATCCGCCATATGAACTGGAACGTAAAGATTTCCCGCAGTTGGTCGAACTGCTGGTTGCTGCGTATAAGAAATGGCCGACAGGTGTATTTGCCGTTTGGTATCCAATTAAAGACCGTGCCATGATTGAACGTTTTGAGAAGAAAATGTTTAAGACCGGTATCCGCCGTCAACTGGTGTGTGAAGTCTGTGTATGGCCGGATGATACCCCAGTAGGCCTGAACGGTTGTGGTTTGCTGGTGATTAACCCACCTTGGAAATTCTCTGAAGATGCTGATGAAGCACTACAGTGGTTATTCCCGCATCTTCGCATGAGTGAAAACGGTGGTCACGCTGCAGTTCGTTGGTTAGTGGGCGAATAATTTTTTCAAAGATCAGGTCATAGCTAGGATCGACAAGAATGACAAATATAAGCAAACCGGAACGTGACTCTTCAACTGAAGTGCCTTTCGATGGCATCACCTTTGAGGTAGAAGAAGAGGAGCATACCCAGGAAGGGCAAAAAGTTAAGCGTCGAGGCATCTATCTATGGCCGAACCTGATTACAACGGCAGCGTTGTTGTCAGGTTTCTACTCGATTATTGCCAGTATGAATGGTGATTTTCAGCAAGCTATTTATGCGATTTTTATTGCGGCATTACTGGATGGACTGGATGGACGTGTGGCACGTGCTATTGGTGCACAAAGTCCGTTCGGTGAACAATTTGACTCGCTTTCTGACATGCTGGCTTTTGGCGTAGCTCCCGCTATTTTGATGTATAGCTGGGGCTTGAGTGATTTGGGCCGTATTGGTCTGGCGGCTTGTTTTGTTTATACCGCATGTGCTGCGTTCCGTCTGGCACGCTTCAATGTACAGATTGGTGTGGTCGACAAACGTTATTTTATTGGTGTCGCAAGTCCTCTGGCTGCCATCATGATTGTATCACTGGTCTGGGTCGGTCTGGATTTTCCAGAAATCTTTGATATTCGTGAACCTTCTCTTCAGGTCATTAATGCAGTGGTCATCATTGCGGTAGGCTTGTTGATGATTTCCAATATCAAATACTATTCATTTAAAACTGTAGAACGTAAACGGGTTCCATTTTTTGTCCTACCAATTGCCGTATTCGTCTTTGCAGCGATGACTTATAATATTCCTGTCGGCATTCTGGTCATTTCTATTCTCTATGCCTTGTCTGGTTTTGTAACCACCTTTATGGCAAAAAGATCGAGTACATTATAAAAAGATAAGGAGTCTGAGATGCGGTTTCTTCAAGATTTTTTAGATCGTTCGAAACAGCTGAATCAGACTCCTACTGTTTCGCGCCATCCCGCCTATCATGGCCCCACCTCAAAATATAAAATTATTCATCAGGGTTTGATGATCCCCGGGCTTCCGGCACCGCTCTATTATTTAAACTTTATGAGTATTATCGGGCAACCCAATGCACCCATGCTGGCAAACCCGAGTGCAATCGAAACCACAGCCTTAGACACCGCCACCGTGATTTGCAGTTCGAGCCCACATATGGTGGGACAATTGCATCACTATTCGGTCAAGCAGGACTGTCATTTTAGATCAGGTCTGTTTCAGTTTCTGGATCGTGAGCAATTGAGCGGAAGTTTTCCAAATTTTCGTTTGCAGCGTTCTGACTCGGAACTCAGTTTTGATTTAAATATTCAAACCACTCAACTGATTTCTCATTTTACCCAAATGCGGTTTTCCTTGGCAGATCACTGGTCTTTGCTATGTCATTGTCAGGGAACGGTGAACTATAAAGCGCAGCAATATACGATCGATGGTCTTGGAAGCTTTGAATACGCGCGGAGTTTTAACTTTCCTTATCTACCTTTGGCCTTCCTGACTTATCAAATTATTAATCTCAGTGAAAACAGGCAACTGTTGTTGGCGCAGATTCGGGATGGTTTTAATCGTATTGTTCAGTCGCGGATATATCTCCGTGATTTAAAAAACATGCGGACCCAAATGTTCGATCGCAAAGTTTATTTTAAAGTTCATCGTGTTTATCCGCGTGTCACGACACCTAATGGGCAGAGTATGTATTTGCCGCGCGAATTTGAATGGTGTTATGAAAATGCAGACGGTACTTGTATCTGGGTACAAGGGCAAAGTTGTGGAGATTTTAAATTTGGCCTGGCAGCGGGCTATGTAGGAAGTTTTAGTTATCAAGTGAAAATAAATGAAGAAACCGAAAGTGGGGAAGGGGGCTATTGTGAATACATAGATTGTCGGCCTTTACGCTTTCAGGAACAGAATAAAACAGAAAAAAGATTAAGTCATTTATCCAATTCAGTCCCTTTACTGCTCAAGAAATGAAGAAAAGTGCGATTTTTGTAGAATAAATAAACAGTCGTGATGATTTTTCTGAATTATTTAAAAATAGGGGTTGTATTGGGTTGGGAATA